>DASVZW010000054.1:0-12366 GCA_036391475.1 Patescibacteria group bacterium
TACCAAACTTACTCTCCCTATTGGTTCGCCATAAAGATTCCCGGTGCCCAATTAAAGGGCAACCTGTTGGCTTACATCATCAAGATCCCTTTCCTTTACCTTACCCAACCCAAGCTGGAACCTTTTGTCAACAGCTCCCAATGGTATAACTCATGGGTATTGCCAGCAGGAGAATCAACTATTTTTATTTTTTATCTTCCTCAATATCTGGAGTTCTTCGGTTTCCTATTGATCCTTCTCGTCATAGTATCTCTATTGATCAAACCGGCCAAAAACTCTTTCTTTGCCATAAAAAAACGCCTCTCTAAAAAGAAAGGCGTATCGGACTAAGAAACTATTATTTCTCTCTTGAATACATAAGAAATGTATTTGTTCCATTTCATCACTAACCTCCACTGGAAAGGATTATCATATCCACAAAAAAGCCTCAAAACTGGAATGGCGACCTGCCTGCCCAACTGGTCACCACTCCAACTCTGAGGCCTTTTGTTACAGTTGACACCAATTTTTTGTAGTGTTAATCTGTACTTGGTTGATGTCTACTGTCCAGACATTAGCTATCAGAAAAAAGCATTGCTATTCGAGTTAGGCTACGGTAGTAATGCTTTTTTTCTTTTTTTAAACTGCAAAATTTCAAGAGCTATCTGCACCAAGAAAATTTTATTTTTTTAAGACCTATTAGCGGCTCATCACCACCAACTGCTGACCAAACTTCCCCATTTTTTGTATCTGTGAAGAAGAAATAGCTCTTCTCGCATTACGGTTTACCCGAATGGTTTTTTTACGATTCTGTATCAGCTTGTTTAGCAGGCTTATCATATATTTTTAAATTTTCTTGATCCTACGGCTAATATAACACAATCTGTCAAGTCTTTCAACCTATATAAGAATATTGCCTCACCCTATAACAAAATTAGCTTCAAAATAACCTCAGGATACCCTACTGGGGGTCAATCAATGTCAAAAAAACCGCCCATATAAAGGGCGGTCAAATCACAAATATTTAAATAAAGTAGTAGAGAGGAAATATACCGATCATCATAGCCGCGGTCATCCATAAGACGACCGAGTCTTTGCTTATTACCACCAATATGGACACTATCAATCCCATGATCAAGGTCAACCAGGCCGCTTTCGTTAATTCCTTTACATTAACCCCCAAAACGCGTAGCTCAATTGCTTGCCATATATAGATCACCAATATTGGAACCACTCCCCATAAACAATTGAGATCCCCGGTTGCTACCACTCCAACCATGATCGGTATCATGAAAGCCAGCATCACGATCAAAGATGATGCAAATCGGGATGGCTTCACTTATAGCACCTGCCGTTTTCCGATATCCGCGATCAGCATACAGATGATCAGGGCCCACAATACTGGTTCCAGCATGGTTATATAAACCGCTCCGGCGATCACTAACCCCACCATCAAAATACTAAAACCGATTATGATCGGTGCCCAGCTTTTCTCATCCGGTTTCCAATTGGTCATGTCGCTGGCCACCACCGCGGTAGCCACCAGTCCCCAAAGAGAATTTGGCTCCTTGGTCAAGTAAAGTGATACCCCAACAGCGATCAACGTTCCCAGGACAGCCAAGATCACACCAAATGCCTGTTTTGCTCTCATTTTCTCTCCTCTCCAAATATGAATGTACTTCGATGAGGTATTTTACTAAAAGTCATAATATAGGTCAACCGCCAAGCCTTTTTCCACTGTTGTACAATGAAGCCAAACATGAGCAAATCAAGCACCATCTTTTTTTGTACCCACTGCGGCAATGAGTTCCCCAAGTGGTCCGGTCAATGTCCTGCCTGCCACGAATGGAACACCCTTTCGGAAGCCGAGTCCCTGATGAGAACTCCTAAAACCTCTTCAGTCAAATCACACAAACGGGCTGACTCTTTTACTATTAAAGAAGCCCTTTCCTCACAAAACGGTTTAGCATTTTCTACCGGCATTTCAGAATTCGACCGGGTTCTCGGTCCGGGCTTAACTCGGGGAGGTGTCTATTTATTAGCCGGCCAGCCGGGGATCGGAAAATCGACCATCCTCACTCAGTTGGCCCTTAATGCCAAAACACCGGTCATTTATGTTTGTTCGGAAGAAAATCCGGCCCAAGTAGCCACTCGTATCAAACGCTTAAGTTCAAAAGAAAACGACAATATCCATTTACTTAACACCTCATGTGTTGAAGATGTCTTAGCCGAGATACCAAAACACAAAGATTCTCTAGTGATCGTCGACTCTATCCAGTCTGTCTATACCAATGTTAATGCCACCACTCCCGGCTCTCCCAGCCAGGTCCGGGACTCCGCCACCTATCTTATCCAAACCGCCAAAGAGTCCGGTATCCCCATGATCATTGTCGGACACGTTACTAAAGAGGGTAGTATCGCCGGACCTAAGATGCTCGAGCACATGGTCGATACCGTTCTGGACCTCACTGGCGACCGGCAATATCAGTTAAGACTCCTCCGTACAGTTAAGAACCGTTTTGGTCCCACCGATGAAACTGGCATCTTTCAAATGACCGGTTCCGGGCTTGAAGAAGTCCTCGATCCTAGCAAAATATTGCTGGAAGGTAGGATTGAAAATGCTCCCGGTTCGGCTCTCACCATGATCATGGAAGGCACCCGACCTTTAACCGTTGAGATTCAAGCTTTGATAGTTCCTTCCACCATTCCGGTTCCCAGAAGAATTGCCAAAGGTATCTCCACTTCAAGGCTTCAAGTTATTTGTGCCATTCTCACCAAACACGCCCATCTTCCTCTTGGAGAAAAAGACGTTTTTGTTAACGTCACCGGAGGCATCGACATCAAAGATCCGGGTGCGGACTTAGGCATCGCTCTTGCCATCTTATCCTCCACCAAAAACAAGGCCCTTCCTTCAAAAACCATCTGCTTCGGTGAATTGGGCTTACTCGGAGAAATAAGAAATGTTGCCTTCACCGACAAGATGTATAAAGAAGCCCAAAAACTCGGCTACAAGAATATTATTTGTCCCCAAACCCACCACACTCTAAAAGAGATCTAGTGTTACAATTCCAAGCAAGCATTGCACTCTGAAATCAAGGAGGTCAAATGACCGATAAGTACGCTGATATCCTTTACCCTGGTTCACCGTTCTTGCCCGAAATAACTCTTGAAAATATCACCACCGTGCAACAAGATATTTCGGTCAGGCACCGGCCGGTTTCTGTCGCCGTCTCCTTTCAACTTTGTGAAATGGCTATTGATCTTAACGAATATCATGGCAGTGACCCCCAATGGCTAAACAATATCTTTAAAGCGGATCTCAAAGATCTAGATCTTTTTATGTTCGGTTACACCATGGCGCCTTCACTCATCATCGGTTCTTTTATTATTGACGCCTATGGGCCTAAAGCTGCTTTTAACTATATCTGTCCGCCGGCAACCGACCATTTCTTATCCGATGTCAATATTTATAAAAGTAATCACCTGATTCCTTGTTCCGATCTGTATACCTCACTAAAGGACCATTCTAAGAAAGCCGGACTCGATATTTTCACCTATTTGGAAAAAGTACCTTTTTCCACTAATCGTTTCTTCCAAATAGGCCATGAAGCATCAAGACTGACCTTTATAAATTTCTTCGAACAACTGGACTGGATGCAATAAAACATTGCTCGTTAATTACCCCTGCTACACAGGGGTTTTTATTATCTCTTGACATACTTTGTAATTAATGTTACAAATACTTTGCTCTACAATGCAGGTTGTAAGAGACAGAACAAAACGGTTCACAAAAAGACTCACCGCAAGGTGGGTCTTTTGTTTTGAAAATACCTCTTGACAGTGTTGGTAATATATATTACAGTAAAAATAGCTTAGTATTAAAAACACTAAGTGAGAGAGTCCTTAAATAAGATGTCTCGCAACAAGATCCCTTCGTCGGGATCTTTTTGTTTCTTGTTTCCCCAAAAAGCCCCCTATTAAAAGGGGGCTTAATATTATTAGGCTACTTATTTCTTCATCTTTCCTTTCATCTTTTTCATTTCCATCCCTCCCATGTCCCATTTCATCCCCATTTCTCCGCAATACATACAATAAGACTTGTGGGTAAAAAGAATCCAAAGACCGGATAGACCTACCAAAATGTAGATCCATTGTTCGACCATTGGTACTGATCCAAAGATCGCCGTCACCAAATTAAAGTTAAATAATCCGACTAATCCCCAGTTGATGGCTCCGATCAAGACGAGTGCTTTTGCAATAGCGTGTAATAGTTTCATTAAACTCACCCCCTCTCACAATTATTAATCGTGATACTGTAATCATTATTACACATTGTATGAGCTATCACCACAACTCGATAAATTTCTTTTCCGACGCAACCTTTCCATGAAAAAAAGATCGCGCAAAGCAATAAAGCCTGGTTTCTTTGTAATCAAAGAATTTATTGCTGAAAGACAGGACAGGTTTTGCGCAGGCAAAACAGTGTCCGTTTTTTAGAATGGATAGTTGCAAGGAAAAACAAAAAGTTGACAACCGCATAATTGACATTTCTCATAGACAATAATATATTCGAATAATCGAATATGTATCAAAAGATTTTTGAACTTCACTCCGACATCCTCAAGGCTCTCGCCCACCCCAAAAGGCTGGAGATCATTCAGCTGCTTCGAGGTCAGTCCCTTTCCGTCTGCGAGATCCAAACTATGCTTGATCTTCCCCAAGCCAATTTAAGCCAGCATTTACAAATCTTAAGACAAGCCGGTGTAGTCATTACCAACAAAACCGGCAAACAGATTTTTTACAAGATCGCTCACAAAAATTTCATCAAAGCTTGCGACTTAGTCCGTGAGATCTTAGTTGAAAAATATCAGGATAGTCCTCTTGCTGATGAACTTACTCTTAAAATGACCGACCTGGTTCCTTTGGTTACTGATCCTATTTGTGGTATGCGGCTCTCTCCCAAAACTGCCGCCTTTGCCGAAAAATATAAAAATAGCAATTATTACTTTTGTGCGGCCGGCTGCCATCTCCAATTTAAGAAAGATCCCCAAAAGTACACCGTTAACAATTAAAGGTAATATTAAATCAGAATGAAAAAAACTTCACAAATCCCCGTTCTGGGAATGGACTGCGCCAGCTGTGCCGCTACGATTTCTAAAGTCTTGAGAAAAGAGAAGGGTGTTGAATCCATCAATGTAAATATCGCTACCGATAAGGCCAAAATTACTTATGACGATAACGAAACAAATCTAGAAACCTTAGGTGAAAAGATCAAGCCCTTTGGCTATTCATTTGTCTTGGATAACGAGACTGCCTCCGGCTCAATGAGTATGTCCGGAATGGTAGACATGCCGGGAATGGATCATTCGGAACATTTAAAAATGCTTAAAAAGGAGGAGCTTGATAAGCAAAAGAATACTGTCACTATCACCTTTCCTCTGGCAATACTTGTCTTTCTCACCATGATGTGGAATATTGCCTCAGGTTTCTTTAAGTTTATTCCGGAGCTTCCGCTTTCGATGTATTACTTCAATTTGATAACTTTATTTATTTCCAGTTATGTCCTGTTTGGAGCCGGACAGATTTTTATTAAAGCTTTCATTACCTTCATAAAGACACGGGAGGCCAACATGGATACCTTGGTCGGCCTAGGCTCACTAAGTGCTTATCTTTACTCAACTTTTGTTTTCTTCTTTCCTCAACTGATCACCAAGTTTGGTCTACCTGAGAGTACTTACTTTGATGTTGTTATTGTAGTTATTGGTTTTATTCTGTTTGGTAAATTTCTTGAAGCCAGATCAAAGCTCAATACCGGTGCTGCCATAGAAAAACTTTTTAAGCTTCAAGCCAAAACGGCTTTGGTAGAAAGAAAAGGCAAAGAGCTGGAAATCCCTACCGCCGAAGTTATCGTGGGCGATGTCGTTATCGTCAAACCGGGTACTAAAATTCCGGTCGACGGTACCATTGTCGAAGGTTTTTCCTCCGTTGACGAATCTATGGTCACCGGAGAACCAATTCCTACCGACAAAACCGTCGGAGACAAAGTCATCGGTGCCACCATCAACAAACAAGGAATCTTAAGATTTAAAGCTACCCAGGTCGGCTCGGATACCCTCTTATCCCACATCATCAAGATGGTAGAAGAAGCTCAAGGTTCAAAAGCTCCCATCGAAAAAATAGCTGACCAAGTTTCTGCTGTTTTTGTACCCACTGTTTTAGTTATAGCCGTAATTACTTTTCTGGTTTGGATTTTGATCGGACCACATTTTATTCCCTTTACTCAGGCAGTCGCTTTCGGAATTAGTTCCTTCGTCGGCATATTGGTGATCGCCTGTCCTTGTGCCCTAGGATTGGCTACTCCCACCGGAATTATTGTCGGGGTCGGCAAAGGTGCGGATAACGGCATTCTCATAAAAGATGCCGAGTCCTTAGAAAAACTGGAAAAGATCAACACCATTGTCATGGACAAAACCGGCACCATTACCAAAGGCAAGCCTGAAGTTGTCTCTATCTCCCCACTTAAAATGGGTGAGACAGAGGTCTTAAGGGTTCTGGCTTCGCTCGAAAAAAATTCCGAACACCCCCTAGCCTTGGCTATCATAGAAAAAGCCAAAGAACTGAAACTATCGAAAGTTGATAAATTTGAAAACCTGGAGGGAAAAGGTGTCCGGGGTATCATCAATGATCAAACTTATTACGCCGGCAACATTCGCTTGGCTAAAGAACTCAAAATTGACATCGACGAAAACGAGATCAAAAAAAATACTGAACAAGGGAAGACCCCCATTCTTCTATCGGATAAAAAATCACTCCTTGGGATCGTCTATATTGCCGACACTGTCAAAGATGAAGCTATTGAAGCCATCAAAGAGCTCCACCATCTTCATCTTGAAGTCATTATGCTTACGGGAGATGACCAAAACACCGCCAAATATATTGCTGATCAGGTAGGTGTAGATCAAGTCTTTGCCGAAGTCCTGCCTCACCAAAAAGCCGACAAAATCCGTGAACTTAAGAGTCAAGGCCGGTCGGTAGCCATGATTGGAGATGGAGTAAATGATGCTCCGGCTTTAGCTCTCTCCGACGTCGGCATCGCCATGAGTACCGGTACCGATATTGCCATGGAATCTGCCAATATCACGTTGTTGCACGGTGACTTGAAAAAACTGGTCAAAGCGATCAAACTCTCTAAGATGACCATGGGTGTGATCAAACAAAACCTCTTCTGGGCCTTCATTTACAATGTAGTCGGAATTCCTGTGGCCGCAGGAGTTTTGTACCCGTTCACCGGCCTGCTGCTTAATCCTGTGTTCGCCGGCTTCGCTATGGCTTTCTCTTCCATCTCGGTTGTCTCGAATTCATTAAGATTAAAAACTAAAAAACTATAATGCTGATTAGTATACTTCGTAGAGTTTCATCCATTATAAGAAATCAGAAAATTAATCAACACATAATATAAATGCAAAATACAAACCTTTTCCTAATATTTGTCACTGGCCTTACCTCCGGTGGTCTGTCCTGTCTTGCCATCCAAGGCAGTCTTTTAGCGGCCGTGATTACCAAAAAAGAAAACGAGTATAAAAAGAAGCTGGAAGAAAACAACCGGCTTTTTCCTATTCTTTCTTTTCTCACCTCAAAACTAATTGCCTACACCATTCTCGGTTTTATCCTTGGCCTGATCGGCAGTTCTTTCACTCTTACTCCAGTCATCAGAGGTTATCTTCAAATCGCTATAGGAATTTACTTGTTGGGCGTTGCCGGAGCTACTCTCGACCTCCATCCTTACTTCAGATATTTTATTATTACCCCACCCAAGTTCATGGCTAGGCTGGTCAAAGATCAAAGCAAGAACGACAGTCTTTTTGCTCCTGCCCTGTTGGGTGCCTTCACCATTCTACTGCCGTGCGCCTTTACTCAAGCCATGGAAGTGTTGGCCCTTACCACCGGCAATGGATTTTACGGCGCCGCCATCATGTTTGCTTTTATCCTGGGAACCACTCCCACGTTTCTCATATTAGGCTATCTCTACACTAAAATTTCTGACGTTTTTCGTTCTTGGTTCTACAAAGTCGCTGCCGCACTTTTGGTTGTTATGAGTGTTATTTCCATCAACGGAGGAATCGGATTAACCGGCTCTATATATACACTTCAAAATTTCTATGAAGCCGCCACCTCCGACACTTCAAAACCTCAAATTGCCGGTGCGACCACCAATGGAGATACCCAAGAAGTAACCATCAATGTCTTCTCCTCCGGATACACCCCCAAAGTGATCACCCTTAAAAAGGGTGTCAAAACCAAGCTCCGGCTTATTACCGACAATGTTCAAAGTTGTGCCAGAGCTTTTACCATTCCCCGGCTCAACATCCAAAAGTTATTACCTGAAAGCGGTACTACCGAAGTTGAGTTCACCCCGAACGATCTTGGCCCTCTGGCTTTCTCTTGTTCCATGGGCATGTATACCGGACAGTTTAATGTTGTAAATTAACTATTCTATGTTCAATTTATTCAAAAAAAAGTCCAACCAAAACAGTATTACCGAAACACTAAAACTCTCCGGGTTGCACTGTACTAGTTGTGCAGTCAATATCGATCTCTCTCTTGAAGACATTAAGGGTGTCATCGAATCAAAAACAAATTATGCCAAATCTGAGACATTAGTTGAATTTGATCCAAAAATAGTCTCACTTGGGAAAATAAACTCCGTTATAAAGGAGCTTGGTTACACCGTCGAATAATGTAATAAATATTTCACTCGTGTTACTATTTATTTGTGGTTAAGATTAAAAATTCTTTTACACAACTCTGGTCAATTTTCACAATTTTAGTTTTCGCTGCTTTAGTTGCTTTTATATTTTTATATAGCCAGGCAAGATATTCGGAGAAAAATCAAATATTACTGGAAAGAAACTTAGAACAACAAGTTGCCTCGGCATCTTCACGGATTAAGATCCTCGACGAACAAGTCGCAACTCTTGAAGCCGAGCCGCTACGTGTTAAGGACCAGCAAATTCTTAGCGACCTATCAAATCTCAAGGCCGTTTATAAGTCGGCTATGGATCAATACGAACAAATTCTCCTACTTCAAGAACAACCTGTCAGTAAACTCACCACCATCGATAATCTTTTTGCCGCTGTACTTAGCAGTCTGTCCCAAGACAATTACAAACTGGCACAAGACAATTTACAGAAACTATCTACCGAAATTACCAAAGAAAAAACAAGATTAGCTAACTTGGCTCCGGCCAATATTGAAACAATTCCCGTTAATGTCCCTGCCAAATCCACTCCACCGGCCTCCGGCTACAGCCGGCAAAAAGTTTCCGTCGGAGGTTTGGGAGATATTTTAGTTGATATTGTTGCTGCAGACTTATCCAGTACCAAAGTGATCGTCGATACCGCTTCAGGGGGTACCTGCATGAATGATTGTCCGGTTCTTCCTTTGGCTACTTACGTTAGTCGGACCGGTGCCTATGCCGGGATCAACGGCTCTTATTTTTGTCCCACCAGCTACCCCTCTTGTGCAGGAAAAACCAATTCTTTCGACTTGCTGGTTATGAACAAGGATAAAGTTTATTTTAATTCCGACAATAATGTCTACAGTAACAATCCGGGTGTAGTTTTTGGTAGTGGATATATCCGGTTCCTAACCGCTGTCTCCCAGTGGGGTCGCGATACAAGCATTGACGGAATGATAAGTAATTTCCCATTACTGGTCTTTAACGGCAGCATTACCTTTGGAGGTAACTCCGATTCAAAACAAACTATTCGCACCAGTAGAGGCTTCGTCGCCAATAAAGGTAATACTGTTTATATAGGAATTATCCATGGAGTATCCACGGCAGAATCCGCAATGGTTCTAAAAACCATGGGTATGGATAATGCCTTGAATCTCGACGATGCCGGATCAGCTGCTTTATGGTCAGGAGGCTACAAGGTGGGCCCCGGCCGCGACCTCCCCAACGCAATTCTCTTTGTTAGGAAATAATCTATTTTTCTTCTCCGGTCTCTACTTTCAGTTCTTTAAGATAGTTCATGAACTCATCGCGGACTTTCTTCCAATCTCCACCGGCCGCCTCGATCTCCTTAAAGATCATTTCCACGTCAACTAATATCTGGTTATCCTTAACTATCATCTTAGTTTTTGACATATGTATATTTTAAACTAACTATTCAAATAATAACTCCTTATACCAGAAGCGAGCCCAAAGGCTCGCTTCATTTCAAACAGCTTACTTGTATGCTACTGGCACTTCGGTCAGTACTACACCGAGTGACATTCTTCTGTTCTTGACATCGAGCATCTCTACAAAGACCTCGACCGTGTCGCCAACATTGAATTCTTTTTCGGCTGGTTTCTTCGAAATATGGATCAGACCATCAACACCTTTTTCAAAGTTTACAAAGATACCATAAGGAGCGATGCGGACAACTTTTCCGGTGTGTTTGGTTCCAACGGCATATCTCTTTTCGATGTCTGCCCAAGGATCGGTGGTCATTTGTTTTATGGAAAGATTAAGCTTTCCATTGGCTTTATCAATTCCAATTACTTGGACTTTGACTTCCTGACCGACTTTGAACATTTCGTTTGGATCGTCAACTTTCTCCCAAGAGATTTCGGAAATGTGGATCAATCCTTCGACTTTAGCGTTCTCATCTTCCTTACCCTTAAGTTTCATCGGAACATTGACTGTTACAAAGACACCAAATGGCATAATGCCGGATACGGTTCCTTCGAACTTGTCACCCACGTTGACCATTTCCAAAGCCTCGCCTTTTTTGGCCAAAGCTTCTGAATCGGAAACTAATTTTTCCGAGAAGATCAATCTATTTTGGTCTTTATCTACCTCGATGACACGGACTTTAAAGGTCTTACCTAAAAGTTCTTCCATGTTACCCAAGAATTTCTCTCCAAATTGAGAGGTAGGTACAAATCCACGGATATCACCGATCTTGACCACCATTCCACCTTTGTTGACTTCCAATCCGGTAACTTCGACTTCTTTTTCTTCGTCCAGAAGCTTCTTGTAACGGGACCACCTGTTTTCATCGGCGGCTTGCTTAAGTGACAGGATTATCTGACCTTGATCATTTTCTGGGAATTTTACGTAAGCTCCGATCTTGTCACCAACCTTCATTCCTTCCAGAATGTCAGTCGCTTCGTCAAGATCCTCACCGGTAACGACACCCTCTGTTTTGGCTCCTATATCCACCAAAACCATCTTTTTACCGAGAGTCGAGATTACACCTTCGACTTGCTGGCCTTTCTTTAAAGCACCGGGGAAACTTGCGGCATCGGCCATCAATTTATCCATGACGGACAAGGCCTTATCCTCCTGATTAATAATATTTTTATTCTGAGATTTACTCATTAATAATTAATTCCTTTCTTGTCTTTTCGACCTGCCTATTTTACCACAAATCGTGCCTCTAGTCCTTGTCTTACCCCATAATAAGATATAAAATACCCCATACGCACATTTAAAGGAGGCTCAATGAGAGATTCGACTAATACCTTCTTGTTCACTATTTTTATTCTTATCATGTTGGCCGCAGTAGCTATCGGCCTATCGCAAACAGCCACGGTTCATCCCCAGATCGGCCCTCATCAGGTTTACTCCTGGAACTCTGGCTGGGTGGGTGAACTCAACGGCACCTATCACCTTGTGAGCGACACTTACTTCGAGGTTACACAGCCCGGCCAGCCACCGGTACAGTCAAAATACCAGGAGCCGGAAGTCGGCAAAGATAAGGGGTCTTACGTCCTCGACCTGGACCTGAAAGGGTCGTATCAGGTTACTGCCAAAGTCTCCATGTATTCTCTTGAAACCGGTTCGGCGACTTTTAGCCCCACTTCCGGGGAAGTCGTGGGTACGATTCTGATCTCGGTTCTCTTGGGATTACTCTTCTTTGCCCTTATTCTTCTCCTCATAGTCGCCATGATGTGATTTTATCTTGCCCTCCTTTTGGAGGGCTTTTTATTGGGGTATATAATGAGGCCAACACTTTGACAATCTATTTTCAAAAGGAGGAAAAATGAGTTGGATTCTTGACTATCTTTTCGGTCCTACCTGTAATTCTTGTGGTGGTCACCAAGGCGAAGATCGTAGCTACGAAACCAGTTATTGCTCCAATCCGGAAACCGGCGCCATGACTACGGAAACCCATCAATATCATCTCAACATTGAAAACTGCCCGAACTGCGGACAGCCAACTTGTCAAGATTGCAAAGTCACTGATAATTTTACTAAATGGATAGGTTGCAAAAGTTGTATGTAAAGAATTTACCCGGCTAAATAGCCGGGTTTTATCTACCAAACGCACCTTCAAAGGAGGAAAAATGAGACCCAGAGAAAACCAAGTGGAAAAACTTTTTGAATCCACTCT
>DASVZW010000055.1:0-3497 GCA_036391475.1 Patescibacteria group bacterium
TCCTCCATTTGAATGTACGAGAATAAGAACAGCCATTATATTAACACATTTGAGGCTAAAAGTCAAAGCTATAGGACAAATAAGACGATCTTGTTCTCTACGTGATTTTGACCCATAGTTTATAAGATATAATACAAACTATTCTGCACCCTAAAAGGAGGTAAATATGTTTAAGAAATTCATTGCCCGGGCCTATTCTTCTTTGAAATGGTACTGCCATGTCTGTGGCACCGCCAACTCCATGGACCGGAACTGTTGTGGCTACTGCGGCCATGAATTCTGCAAGAAATGTACCTCTGATTAGTTTGTAACTCCTCTAGAGCTGTCTCTAGAGGTTTTTTGTAATATTAAATTAAATGAATAATACACAAGACCAACTGGCGCAAAGACTCCTTTACCTGCCCTTGGATGTTAGGGAAAAAGTCTTACTCTGGCTTACCTACAAAGGTCTAAAACCGGTATCCGAAATAACCGCCGAAAGACGGGGTAATATTATGGCCTTAGCCAAAAGAGGGATCAGAAAAGAGTCGCAATACAACTTTAATTCATCAAAATCAAAAAGAATAAGAAAGTGGATCCGAGACGCCGGACTTTATCTGGAGGTCAGCCGGGATAACGACACCGAATGGCACATTGGTAAAAACAAAGACCATGCCTCTGAATCGGCAAAAATAATCCGTAAATTTGATCCGGAAAATGAAGTAAAAAGTGGGCTGCTGTTTGGTTACCCCGAAGCTTCGACCCGGGCATACACCTCCAACAAAGGTAAAGACTTTGATGAGATCAAAAAAATAATGGTTGGAACCGGCGGACTACAATACGAAGACCCCTTCCTAAAAGACAAATACTATGCTCCATATATTTTCTACAATATGCCCAAAAATAGAGTTAAAGAAGAAAGCCAAATAGCCAAAACTTGGGCAGATACAATAAGAAAAGATGTTCCAAAGTTGGCCGCATGGTTTGAAGAAACAAAATAGAGTTTATATTCATTTAGTTTTGTAAACTGATTTTCTTGTACTTTTTCTAATGATCGTAGCCAAAGAAATAAATATCAAAAAAACCACAAAAAATACCATATCTACCCAAGGTGATACTTTTATTGCTATTGTTAAATAAGAATCAAGCCTTTCGAATTTATCGAAAAGATAAAAATAAAAAATAGCACTAAAAACTACCCACCACCAGATACTCCAAAGACTTACATGGCCATGGATCTGATATTTCCTGTCTCTATAATCCCAAAGTCTTTCTCCGAGAATCGTTACGCAGAACCACCCTCCGAAATATTCCCATGAGGTAGCTGCAATTGTCGACAAACCAATTGTTAAATACCAAGGATCCGTTTTAGTTAATTTCACTACCGCGTATAAAATCAATCCTCCTAAGGCATAAATTGGCTTTACCGGAAAATTAATAAAATACTTGTCTCCTCGGTATGCAAATCTCTTTTGACGAATGGACGCCTCCAAAGACTCAATGATCATACCTATATAACCAAATATCAACCCGAGAATCAGATATCTTAAGAACATACGTTAATCATACAAACGATTATTCTCCAATACACTAAAATAACTTATGCCTGTTATCTGGACTCTTCTCAGTTTATTTCTTCTATATATTTCCAAGTATTTTCTGGTTCGTCAGCTTAGTCGTTTGATCCACCGTCTTGGCGGTAGTCAGCATGGTGCCATTATTACCTGGAGTATTATTTTTCTTCCGGGCACCATCATTCACGAGATTTCTCATTTTCTTGTCGCCGCTTTTACCGGCGCCAGAACCGGCAAAATTGAGATCTTTCCGGAATATTTGGAAGAAAAATCGGAACACGAAGGTAAAAACAAAGTCGCCCTTGGCTATGTCCAAACTCAAGCCCTAAATCCCATACAGGGTTTTCTTGTTGGCATTGCCCCCTTTGTTTCTGGCCTTCTACTTTTAATTTTTCTAGTTTCTCAAATGCAAATCAGTCTTTCCCAAAATGATTATCAGATTCTAATTCTCGAAGGATATTTCTTCTTCACTATCGCCAACTCCTTTTTCCCCAGCTGGCCGGACATAAAACAAACACTTCCTCTAATTGTTATTTCAATCATTGCTCTACTAATTGCCTTTTACTTTGGCTTTCAAATAATGATCTCTCCTACTTCTCAAATCTGGTTAATTCTTAACTCATTTTATGTGGCACTTCTAATCAGTACCGGATTTAATCTTGTCCTCATTTCAATACTATATTTAATCAATCAACTTTTTAAATCAAAAGGTTTTCATTATTGATGCCAAGCCGCGCGGTCCTGACACCAAAAATTTTTTAGCAGCAGTTACCGCCGCAACACGTTCCGGATCTCATCATGGTAATCACCTCTCTTTCTGATCACTAATTGATAATTGATGAAGAATGTCACAGCAATAAGGCCCGCTTTTTTGAAAACCAGCCAATTTATTTTTCAAGTTATTCATTTGTTTAATTCTGTCCTCCAATATTTTCAAATAATCGGAAATTGTCTTATCAAAATATTCTTTTGAACTATGCGGACAGTTCTTTTTGTCGCACCCCCGGTTAAGTTTCTTTATCTCGGTCAAAGGTAAACCTAGATCTTTGGCATATTTAACTAACCTAATTTCTTCCAGTCGGGCATGGTTGTAATATCGGTAGCCGTTCTCACCTCTAATAGCGCCTTCGATCACTCCTTTTTCTTCATAAAAACGGATAGTCTTTGCCGGCAGACCGGAGATTTTTGAGACTTGCCCAATTGAATATTTTTCCATCATTCATGACTATATACCTTCCGGTAGCTGGAAGGTCAATAGAGTAATTACTGCCAAGTTCCACTGCTCACTGTGCTTTCCACTTTCTTTTTATCACTTAAGCCATTAGTATTCGTTTTAAACCACAAATTAAAACTACAAGTTTTATCTATCAGATTTTTATCCTTGTTATTAAGGCCCACTACCATTACCCAATCTTCGCTTGATGAGTTGGCTACCTGACCATTAAGCTCCAGGTTTATCAAATTACCGTCATATTTTACCTGCCAATCTTTTAGAATTTTTATTTCCAAATTATCACACAAAGCTTTATCTCCTCCCGTGACTTCGGCGCTCAAATTATAAGTAGTATTCATCGCCCCGTCGTTTTGTATTCTCACACTCCTCACCTGATACCCGCCCGGTTTTAAGGCACTGATATTAAATAGAACATTGGTACCTTGGTCACTGGCCGTATCTCTGCTGGAAATTGCCAGCGTCGTCACCGACCATTCATTTTGGGCGACCGTTTTTGTGGTCGACATATCGGCGGCTGTCACTTTGGTGAACGTCAGATTCAGAAGTCCCAAAAAAAATACTACTCGTAACACTGACCGCCACATACTCTTTAATAACTGTTTGCCCTGGCCGCACTTGCCAGGGAACGGACTTCTCCGGCCAAGATCCAGATCGCCGGAACGATAATAAATAAAATAAAACCGGTTGGCGTCTTGGTGATATTTACCAAG
>DASVZW010000056.1:0-1894 GCA_036391475.1 Patescibacteria group bacterium
GAGCGTTTGCAATCTCACTAATAATAGTTGGTTCGTTAGTGTCTACCGCTATGGTACCTAAAGTATCGGCCTTTTGGTTATTCGATCTATTAAAAGGTGGGTCGGTAAAGGGAGAGTCGACACAGGTATCGACAGGTGAAGCCCAACATGTTAGTCCAACCCCACTTCCAAAAGTGACACCGACGGCTGCCACCAGTTTAGTCAGTACCGAGGAGCAGGTAAACAATGATGTTAGATTAATTCAAACGGTTAATAGTTCAAAATTAACCACAGCTCAGAGAAAAGAATTTTTAGCCAGACTCGCTGCGATCAGAACTGAAAGAGCTAAGTTAGCAAAAATGGAACAGGATCTGATCACTTGGCTAAGAAATAATCATGTAAATGTAGTATCTCCGACACCTTCGGTTTCGCCGGTCCATCCCAGCGTGACACCCACGACCCAGAGAACACAGAATTTTAATGACGGAACCAGGAATACCACTACCCCAAACACGGCAGCCCCAATTTATTGATTTTTTTATAGAAGCTGTTTTTGTTTCGGTAAAATTTCAAAGTCGGCGAGTGCATCAGGGACTTCAAAGAACTTTATTTTAGAAGTCTGACCGGAGACCAAGATTATTAACGAAGGAGAGATCTTAAAATATGCCGCCAAGGCTTTGACAATGGCTGAATTGGCCCGACCTTCGACCGGAGGTTCGCTAACGGAAACAATATATTCCTTCGACGATAACTGTTCGACATATTCTCTTTTCTTTTTAGGTTTGGCGACGACTTTTATCTTCATATATTAAAGAAAAGTACATAGAACAAAAGCAAAATGGAGAGCACAAAAACGACTTTCATGATCGCCGGTCTCTTAACGAGAATTTTTTTATAAAGATAAAATCCGGAGGGGATCGCCAGGATGAAGGCAACCGTATACAGATCGGTCAAAACTTTTTCGGTAAACCTTTGAAGCGAGCACTGAAATCCTAGACAACCAACAACCAAATAGGAAAGAACAGTATAGAGAATAAAAAACCACCAGACTAAAGAAATAACACCAACCACTTGGAAAGCAGAATGTTTGAACTGTTTTAATTTTGGCGATATCCGCATACTGCTAGTTTAAATCATTTATCGGACTATCGTCCGTTTGACGGTTGAAGCTAAATGGACCAAAAGATCATAAGGGATTGTTTCCGCTATCTTAGCCGCTTGGGAGATACTGTTTTTGTTTTGAGGCTTGTCGGAAAAGATGATCACCGTGTCCCCTGTTTGAGTATCAGGGACTTCGGTTATATCAATAGTGGTCATGTTCATCGAGGCCCTGCCGATAATGGGACACATCGCCCCATTCACTTCGACAAATCCTTTGTTTGAAAGCCGGCGGTCAACACCGTCATAATATCCGGCACCAATAATGGCGATCTTCATACCGTGAGGTGCTTTAAAAGTAGCCCCGTAGCCGACGGTTGCTCCTTTCAAAATTTCTTTTGTTAGCACTATAGTAGAAGTGAACCTGAGTGCCGGACGAAGATTCTTGACAATTTCATCACTTAAAGGGGAAATGCCATAGAGAGATTTCCCGGTACGAAACAAATTAAATGTCGGGTCATTAAGACGGAACCTACCCGAGGAAGCGCCCAGGTGTCGCCACTTCGGAAAAATATTTTTTGAATGCAATATTTCCAAAGCCTTTTTGTAATTTTCGATTTGAGAGTTAAATAATTGATTTTCGGAGAGGTCATCGGCGGTGGCCAAGTGGGACATCAACCCTTCGATGTTCAAGTTCTTTAGCTTTTTAAGCTTATCTATAAAGTCAGGCAGTTCAGATAAAGGGACCCCTTCCCGGTGCATACCGGTATCCACAAAGATATGGACCGGGCAACCCGGCTGGTATTTATTTAAAACT
>DASVZW010000057.1:0-3764 GCA_036391475.1 Patescibacteria group bacterium
GGATAAACAAAATCAATCAAAAGATCCAAAAACACGCTCACAAACTATTTTAAACACAAAAATCTCTCCAGAAGGAGAGATTGTCGTGTGTTGTGGAGACGGAGGGAATTGAACCCTCGTCTGGACTGATTTAATAGCAGTGTCTACAAGCTTAGTTTGTATTTAAATTCCGATAACCTACTTACAAACGAGATCAATTACCGGCCGATTTAGATAAAGTTAGTCTTTTGGCCCAAATCAAACCAAAAGCATTCAACTCCAGTGTTTACTCGCCCTTAAAAGAACCTGGAATTCGTTCATCTCAAGGACGCCGATAGGCTAATGCTAATGGTTAAGCAAAAGCGTATGCGGGAGCTGCTTTGGCAGTTAGATTCTTGAGGAATCCAACACCGGTTGCAACTATGCTGTCTTCTTTGTTGACAGTTATTTTTTGGTCTGTTTTACTCCGGTTACCAACGGAGGCTTGCGGCTGTTAAAGAACCACCCCATCGATTCCTATCGTCCCCATAAGACTTATAATATTATCAAATTCGTGCCCAAAAATCAATTATTTTCTCAATTCCCTAAAGAAATTGATCTTCTCAGTTAAATTCACTCCCATTAACTGTTCCTTACTTGCGCTCATCACTACTCCGGCCAAAAACAAGTCAAACTCTGAATCGTCCATTTTCTGGATCTTATTTTTCAAGCCTTTTTCCCATTTCTTCTGACTCAATTCACCAGCAAACTCCTTACCCCACGGATAATTGGCTACGCAAGCAGGCATAACTTTGTTCCAAAAAGGGTCCATATTTGCCTCCTTTAAAGGTTATTTTTTAATCGTCTAGCTAATCCTATTTCCGTCTCTCTTTTCTTGATCACCTCCCGCTTTTCATACTTCTTTTTGCCTCGGACGAGAGCTATTTCAAGTTTCAAAAGACTACCCTTATTATACAGCCTCACAGGCACCAAAGTCAAACCGGCCGACTTCATTTTTGTGCCTATAGACACCAATTCTGGCTTCCTAATCAACAACTTCTTAGTCCTGGCAGCGTCATACTCCTCACTACTGTCAAATTTGTACTTCTGGACGTTCATTCCCACCACGTAGGCACCATCTTCTTTGATAATTACCCTGGACCCTGTTAGGCTTGCCCCACCGGCCCGGACACTCTTAACCTCCGATCCTGTCAGCACGATTCCAGCCTCAAAAGACTCTACAATTTCGTAATCGAATCTGGCTTTTTTATTCTCGGCTAACACCCTTATATTCTATATCAACGACGAACAAACTCTAACCTAATTCAAAGTCCCCATCGAGCCTCCGATAAGCACCCATAATTTACCGTTGTCGTCAAAATTTATATCACTAGCCTGTTTTAGGGAGTCAGACTTGAGCTGGGCTATAAAGCTTCCATCACTTTTCTTAAAAGTCGTTACGGCTCCATAAGTTGTATCCAGGAGCGCTAGAGTATCGCCATTTTGGTCGATGGCGATCTTGTTATAGTGTGACACGCTAGGCGATCCATTCAAAGTAAAACTCTCTTGAGCTCCTCTCCTGAAGTGTTCTACATTACCATTGTCTTCCAACACCCAAATATCTCCGTCTATAGCCATGTCTACCGGAGTGGACGCCAAATTGACTCCCTGCTTTAACCATCTCACCCTATCTCCCAAAGTATCCGAAGCATTGTTGTATCTATAGATTTCCTTATTACCTTGATCCAAGACATAGATATTGCTTCCAAATACTCCCATCGCGATCGGTTTACTTACCGCAGCATCAAAAGTTCCAATTCTTGCCCCTCCAACCACAGAAATTCCTGATTGGTCTAACAACAAGTTCCTTTTACCGTCAAATACTGTATCCAACCATCCCAAACCCTCTCCCTTTCCGGCTAACACTTTAATGTCTTTAGTTTTTCCGTCTACCGACACTACTAAACCCATCTTTCCGTCGAGTACCAAAAAACTGCTGTCTTTCACCAATTCGAGATTCTGTCCGACAAAGCCTGTCCTTATCAGCTCTATACTCACTTGGTTATCTATTTTTACCTGTTTTTCTCCGGAAGCCAGACTCCAACTGTCGTTGATCTTTTTTTCCAAATCTGTCACCTGGCCTTTAAACTTGGTATTCTCAAAAACGCCTTTTCCTGCATTAAAAGAGGTCATTACTTCTTCCATTAGTTTTCTTGACCCTACCAAATTTACATTCACCAAGCCAACTGCCTCTAGTCTTTTTTTCTCTATTGGTTCGGAAAATTGGTTCCACTGTTTTTGTTCATTATCGGCCTTGATCTTCAAACTTCCGGAAACAATACTCACGATTAGTAACACTAAGAACAATAAGCCCAATCCTGCCGCCATCCTTTTTCTCTTGGAAACTTTTCTTTCCACCAATATTTCAGGATTTCTTTTTGCTGTTTTCTTTTTCCACCAATTTATCAACTTTTCTTTTGGTCCAACCGGTCCGACATATCGATCGCTTACTATTACACTTCTCTCCTCTTCCGGTTCAGGCTCACCCACATACATAGGTTCATCCAAATTTTCTACCGGTGTTTCCGTAATCTTTTCCGTTACGATTTTTTCCCTTTCTTCGGTTACCCTTTCCACTGTCAAGACTTCATCACCATCCTCAAAACTAAAGATCAATCCTGCTGCTGATTTATTTTCATCCATTAGGATATTCCCGATCTTGTTAACCTCTTCCTGATTAATATCCCCATCAATATCGGATAATTTTTGTTGAATGTCCCCCGACCAAATAACCAATTTATCTTGACCGCTAGCAAGTCCCTTTAAAACCTTCTCGTCTTTCATTTGACTTCCCAAATCAACCTTTTGATTGTTTCTCCACAGCCAAACTCCGGTATTTCCATTCTTGATCAATCTCACCTCCCTCTTTCCGTCACCGGCTGTCACCCACAACCAAACCGCCTCCATATCCCCATATTTATCCTTAAGTAAATTATTGACTTCGGCTAAATCACCAAAACCTTCTTGCTTGTTAAAAAATTCATCCACTAATGTCATTACTTCGCCCTCCTTTGTCTCCCAGTCATCCAATACTCTCGAAAAAACTACCCCGAACAAGGCACCTTTTTTCATCAACTCATTCTCATCAAAGGGGACGCGTGCATAAACCTGGGCCCATCCGTTTGACCCTTCCTCATTAACTATCCTCAAAAAATTAAGGCCTAAACCAGTTTTCATTCTTGGGCAGAAACCAAACTTATGCTAATACTATTACTATAGCAGTCAGCATCAATGTCAGCACAAAAAAAGACCAAACTACCATCTTAAAATTCCGTCCCAAAGGGATATTCACCACTCTATCCATCAGTCCTTCTTGTCTTACCATGACCAACGACAACAATAGCAATAAGACCATCAATATCTTCACCATGATCCCTACGATCAAATTGAAACCAAGGTTTAAATTTACTCCGGGTATTAACTCCATTTTATTTAGTGATCATTATTATTATTGTCTTCATGTTCTTCTTTATCCATCAAATCGGAGATAATCCTAACCACCTCATTTGGATTTCCCACCGACTCAAAAGTAAACGAGGAAGGTTCTCCTTGTGCTACATCCGCGGTCCTTTGTTCGGATGCGGTCTCTGCAATAACATCTCCAAAATCAAAGAAGCTGGAAGCCAGACCTCTTTGTGAATAGCTGACATCTTCAATTTTTCTGATCTGGGTTACATTTATTGACTTGCTTAAAAGACCCATGAACTCCACTGCTATCAATCTCTCATTTGTCACGATATACACGT
>DASVZW010000058.1:0-6973 GCA_036391475.1 Patescibacteria group bacterium
AGATCTGCGTTTAACTCAAGACCCAGTCTCGCTGCATATGCCACAATATCTTTACTGCTTTCTTTTCCTTCCACCTTTTTTCCTCTAGGATACATCCATGCAATTACGATCAGACCTTTCGCATGAGCCTCATCTTCTATCCTTGAGAACTCTACCATCATTTCCTCTTCATGTTCACTTCCGACATAGATCGTATAACCCACCCCGATCGCTCCCAGCTCGACGGCTTTATCTACAGTACAAAGCTGTAATGATAAGGGTTCTTCCTTTTGGAAGGCTGTCTTTCCATTTAATTTAACAATTAGTGGAATATCAGTTCCCTTCTGATAATATCGGGCAGCCAAACCTTCCTGTAGCACTAACCCCGTAAAATACCCATTTCTCGATATTTTCATTATGTACTCCGGATCCACATTATCTTCGTTGAAATCTACTGGGCCATGCTCAAACCCTTGATCATATGCCAATAACAATATTTTTCCGTCTTTTTCAATTGCTGTAGTTTCCATAAACTAATCTTATCAGGTCAAAACCATTTCCACTAATCCAACATTTTTAGAATATTCTTCTCCATCTCCTCACTTGATAAACCATATTTTTCCAACAAATCTCCCGGATCGCCACTTTCACCAAAACGATCTTTCATCCCCATTCTGAGCATTGGCACGGGCATGTGTTCTCCCAATACTTCAGCTACTGCACCTCCCAAACCTCCAATTATTGAGTGTTCTTCAGCGGTGATTATCCTTCCGGTTTTTTTAACTGATCTTACTAACGTTTGTACATCCATGGGCTTTATAGTGTGAACATTTATTACCTCCACGTCGACCCTATCCTTTAAATTTTCGGCGGCCTCGAGTGCTTCATATACCATCGCTCCACACGCCGCCAAGGTGATATCTTTGCCCTCTCTCATCACTTGTGCCTTACCTATTTCAAAAGGTGTAATTCTGGAAGTCACTACCGGTCTTGCCGGCTTAGTTATTCGCATGTACACCGGCCCAATGTACTCAGCTATGGCTATTGTAGCTTTTCTGGCCTGCTCACTGTCTACCGGTGCCACTACCACCAAATTTGGTATTACTCTAGTTATCGCTAAATCCTCAAATGATTGTTGATTAGTGCCATCAACCCCATTACCAAATCCCGAATGTCCACCGATCACCTTAACGTTATTTCTGGACAAACAAACTGCTACTCTCAATTGTTCCCAATTTCTTCCTGGATTAAAACAAGCAAATGAATTAACAAAGGGAACTTTCCCTGATGCTGCCATCCCGGCCGCTACCCCCATCATATTTTGTTCCTGAATTCCCATTTCCCAAAAGCGTCCGGGGTATTCTTTCTTAAATGCTTCCAACTTTAGGCTGTCGGTCAAATCTGCCACTAACGCCACCACTTCGCCATCTCGCTTTGCGGCCTCAAGAATACCGTTGCCGTAGCCATCACGCATTGGGATTTTTTCAGCATTATATATATCTTCAATTAAATGCAAATTGTAGTTAATCATTTATTACCTTGCCTCCTAATGTTTGAATCTCTTCTAATTCATTGAGAGCTTGTACTGCTTCACCGATCCCTGGTGCTTTTCCGTGCCACGATGGTTCATTTTCCATAAAATCAACTCCTTTACCTGGAATTGTTTTTAATACGATCACAGATGGTTTGTTAAAATTAACCTTCGCCATTCCGAAGGCTTCTTCAATTTGCTCTAAATTATGACCATCTATCTCCAACACATTTAGACCAAATGACTGGAGTTTATCTCTTAACGGCTCAAGCGGCATCACATCTTCGGTGTGTCCATCTATTTGAATATTATTTCTATCGATAACTATCAATAAATTATTTAGTTTATATTTGGACGCGCTCATATACGCTTCCCACACCTGTCCTTCATCTTGTTCTCCATCTCCCATAAAACATATCACTTTCCATTTTTTATTATCCATTTTCCCTGCCAATGCCATCCCCACCGCTTGGCTGATACCTTGTCCTAAAGGACCGCTACTCGTTTCGATCCCCGGTACACATCTGGCCACCGGGTGACCTTGAAGTCTACTGTTAATTTGCCGAAGGGTCATTAATTCCTCTTTTGGGAAAAAACCTGCTTCAGCCAGCACTGTATAGAGCACTGGACAATAATGTCCTGCTGAGAGTACTACTCTATCTCTTTCTTCCCACCAAGGATTTTTTGCATCGTATTTGATTAACCCTCCAAAATACAACAGTGTCCAAAAATCAGCCGACCCTAAAGCCCCTGCTGGATGGCCGGTCCCGGCGTTAGTCAATATTTTTATAATAGTTTCACGTATCTCATTAGCCTTCTCTGCTAAAGCTGGAAAATCCATATATCCATCTTATCAAAACTTGACCGTTTAATCGGCTATAAACGCGTGCTCCCCCGTCTTGTCATCAGTTGTATCCTCCTCCACTTCATGAGACAACTGCTCATCAAACTCTTCCAAATATTTGATCACCATCTCGGGTGTAGTTGCGATTCTGTATACCCTGAGCGCTCCTGGCCTGGTTCCAATGAGCATGTTCTTTACCAATACCTCCATTATCGGAAACCAAAAATCACCATACAAAATAAGTGGTTTATGATGACCGAAATATAAATAAGCCAAACCCCAAGCCATGCCAAACTCCGATAATGTCCCGGTACCTCCATTAAAAATTACATATGCTTGTCCCAATTCAAGAAGCTTCATTGTTCTGTCTACATAATTATTCATGATCACTTCTTTGTCGGCCTTATTTTGCGGATCTTTACCTTCAAAGTTCTCGATATGTCTAGGATAAAAGGTCGCCACCATCGCTTCACCACCACCCGCATGAGCTCCGTCTGTAGCTGCTCTCATCACCCCGGGGCCACCGCCATTAACGATCTGTAGTCCTTTTTCGGCTAACTTCATTGACACCTCCATAGCATCGTTATAAAGAGGATCTCCTGGAGGACAATCCGCAAACCCAAAGATAGTAATAGATTTTAATTTTTTAAATGCCACTTTTTTATACTAATTAATGTTCAAGATATTCCAATTTATCGAGTTCGGCCTTCACTTCAGGGGCAGAAAAAAGATCACTGCCGACAGCAAATTCCATCTTTACAAAAGTTTTTTCAAGTTCGTCTTCCCCTAATTCTTCCGACCATTCGGCCACAAAACACTTCTTTATATTCTCGACATTTAATCCTCCATCAATAATTATTTTTACTGTCTTTGACATTTCCCGAACCTTTTTGATTTTTCCCAACACTTTTTCATCAAACTCCTGACCTTGTGCCCCTGCTTTCACACTCATTAGTAAAACCCCATCAACATTATCAATATATTCCTCCAAACCCTCCAAAGGTGTATCTATATCATAGCCCAGACCCACCCGTAAACCAGCCGCTTGAGAATCGGCAATGAACTTGGTTTTATCCTCCATCTGTTCCACCTGTCCATAGATCCCGGTGATTCCTGCTTTAACGCACCTTTCGATCCAGTCTTCTGGCTTCACCACCATCAAGTGGGCATCGAATTCGACTATAGTGTCAATGCCGGCTAAAACTTCTGGTGTGACCGTCTCTACCGGCGCAAATTTACCATCAACTATGTCGAATTGGACTCTATCTACTAGGCCCCAGACTTTTTTTAGGTCCTCTTCGAAACTGGTTGCATCTTTAGCCAAAATTGAAGGTACTATTTTTACCATTAGGGTAAGTCGTTAAGTTTATTAATTCTTCTTTGATATTTTTCATCACCCGAGAACTTTTCTTTCAAAAAAATATCCACCATATCAAGCACTTTTTGTTCATCTATATAATCCGCCGGAACAGACAAACAATTTATATCGTCATCAATTCTCCCTCTCATTACAGCCTCTGAATTGAAGGCCAAGCCGCATCTTTTTCCCGGATATCTATTTGCACCGATGCACATCCCAAAACCATTTCTGCAAAACAATATTATTCTGTCATCACTTTCCGATTTTTTCACCGCCGCTTTCACATAGTCGACAAAATCATCTTCCGGAGACAATTCAAATGCTCCCACATCCAGTACGTCAAGGCCTTTAGACATCAGCCAACCTTTAACTATCTCTTTTAAGTTAAAACCGCCGTGATCCGTTCCAAGAATAACTCGCATATAAATACAATATATATCAAAAACCAAACTCTGCCTTTAGTTCGTCGGACATCATATCCCTTGTCCACGGAGGATCCCAAACAATTTCAATCGTAAGTTCTTTAATTTCTGGAATTCCGGCCAACACTTCTCTCACCATTTTCTCTATCACCGGAGCCAGTGGACAACCGGGACTTGTCAAAGTCATCTCTACTTCGGTCACCCCGGCTTCATACCGTACGTCATAAACCAAACCCAAATCCACAATACTCACTCCCAATTCCGGATCAATTATCTTCTTTAAGGCCGCCCAAATTTTATCTTCTGTAGTCATCGCTTCTCTATTTTAAACTGGGCCTCAATTAACACAAAGACACTCCAAATAGCCAACGTTAAACCAATTAGCATCCATTGGGTACTTGCCAACCAAAGATCGGTTCCGAGGGCTCCAATAAAGGCCAATATTGTACTGATTACTGATCCGTACATAAGCATCTTTCCTAAAGCTAATTTATCTTTATTTCTCACCTAGTTCACCTTCTCTCTTTAAATAAAATAATAATTTCCTTTTTCCAACTATTTTTAATTTAGTATATCAAACTATCTTATCTAATAATCAAAACACCCACCACTAACATAGCAACAGCCAACATCAACCTAAACCATTTTGTTGTATTGTGTTCCCACTCCTTCATCATCACTACCTGTTTTCCTTTGACCATAATCACCAAAATTAAAATTAACGGCAGGATAAAAATAAAGTTGTAATAGATAAAATATCCTAATACGGCCGACATGGGTAATCCGCTGTTGGCCAAAACCGTCGCAGTTCCAACATACAACGGCAGCATACAAGGCGTCGAAAATACTGTAGTTAAAAAACCCACCAAAATTGAAACTGGCATACTTGCCTTCATCATTAAACTACTCAATTTTTCAAATCCTTTCATCGGCATCTTTAGGTGGATAGGCATATCTTGCCAAAAAACATCTTTCAATTGGATTAGTCCGGCTCCCATTACTAAAAAACCAATAATGTACTTAAATACCGAAGCCAGCCACCACCTCTGGATGTAATAAGCCATTCCGTAAAATAAAAGTCCTACCAAAAGATAAGTAACAAAAACGCTCAATATATATACGGATCCTAACTTGAGCAACCACCTTTTATCTTCTTTTTTTTCTCCGAATACCAACAAATAACCCAAAAAGGTGATCATTAAACCAATACCGCACGGGTTCAAACCATTAGTCAATGCCGCGGCAGTCAGTATCGGAAGACTAATGATCATTGTTTTAACAATTGATTTACTCTATCGACCACAAACTGAGTAGCTGTCAGCTCACCATTTACATAAATACTTGGAGTCCCTGTTATTTGCAATCTGTCCCCTAGGGCCAGATCGGCCGAAACCGTTGCCGCCGTTGCTTGAGAATTCATAGCTTCAATAAATTTTTTATCATCCATTCCCAAACTCTTTGCATACTCCACGAACTTAGGTTGTGGATCACTGTCCCCGGCCCAGTCATCTTGTTTGTCAAACATAAGATCTAACATCTGCCAAGGATTTCCCAGCTGTCTTGCCGCTTCGACGGCATCCGCCGCCTTTTTTGAATTTCGGTGTATCGTCAATGGAAAATGTCGATAGACAAACTGTACCCCTGCTTCATCTCTTAAGGTCCTCATCACCCCATCAGCGGCCTTACATGCCGGACACTGTACATCGGAAAATACTACCACTGACACTTTCGTCGGACCATTTTCCTTTACCAGCTGAGCTCCTTCCAACAAAGTTGCTTGGTCAATTTTTGTCCCTGTATTGCTACCTGAAGACATTTTGGAAAGTCCAAATATCATTACTAGCACCAATAAGGCGCTACCGATAATTACACCAAGAATTAATTTCCAGTCTTTCATATTAATTTAATATTTTAACTAATGCTCTGTAAGCTAGTGTAGCGCACTTCATTCTACCTGGGTTAACTTCTCCTCCCAGTAACTCTACCACGCCACCCTCGCCAAAGGCCAAGAGATCGGCCTTACTCATGCCAACCGCCTTTTCCGAAAGCATACTGGCGGCGGCCGTTGAAATGGCACAGCCCACCCCCTGCCACCTAACCTCCTTTATGATTTTACCGTTCATATTTACGTCCATATGAATTACATCTCCACAGGACGCATTAGCTTCATTAGTCGAAAGATCGGGATTCTCCAGTACTCCAAAATTTCTTGGACTTTTATAATGATCAATGATTATTTCCTTGTAGTCTGACATTTTTAAGCAAAAACTTTTGGTACCTCCATAATTTTATCCACCAAATAGTCTATATCCTTCTTTTCGTTGTAGATATAAAAAGTTGCTCTGACCATTGCCATCACCCCAAATCCGGTAACCAAGGGTGCGGCACAGTGCTGACCTGATCTGACCGCAATTCCAAAACTGTCCAATATTGAAGCTACATCGTGCGCGTGATATCCATTTACGTTAAAGGTTAAAACACCACCTCTTTTTTCTGGATCCTTTGGACCATATATAGTAATTATTTTTTTATCTTCAAGCACTGAAAACTTGTCTAATGCGTAAGCGATTAATTCCCGTTCATGTTCTCTTACCTGATTCATATTAGTTTTTTTCAGATAAGAAACGGCGGCTCCCAAACCAACAATTCCCGCAATGTCCGGTGTGCCTGCTTCAAACTTGCTTGGTAGATCGGCCCAAGTCGCTCCGGTGATCTTGACCTCACCGATCATGTCTCCGCCAAATAAAAATGGATCCATACCATCGAGTAATTCTTTCCTTGCCCAAAGTATCCCGATCCCGGTCGGTCCCAACATTTTATGACCGGAAAATGCCAGG
>DASVZW010000059.1:0-2633 GCA_036391475.1 Patescibacteria group bacterium
TTTGAAAAACGAGCGGGACTATCCACTATAGATAACCAAAAATATTTTTTCAACCCCCAAAATCCAAATATGTTGCATTTCCCGGAAACTATCTTATAATAATCACAATTGTTCTTTCCAATTTAGGAGGTTAAATGCCCACGTTCACGTTCCCGCATAGTGCCCAAATCTCGGATTACGACGACTGTCTGCCCGAGATCCTGAACTACTGTTTCGGAGACGCACTGACCAAACAGTTGGCCAGAGCTTCGCTTCGGAAGCTGGAAGAATACATCTCCCACAACGCCGCCTCGATCTACCCGAAAAACTTCGTAGCTTGTGCAGCGGTCCTGGCAGGTTTCGCATCGGTCCGCAGCGGAAATCCCGGAGTTTATCCTCCCGCCGAAGATACGGCTTTCTGGCAGAATCACAATGAACTCTTGAGAAAACTGGCCGTCTACTTGACCGAGAAAGATTCTGAATTTTCCGGCAACGATCGGACCCAAGTTGGCTTCTATCTCTACTCCTTAACCCGTCCTCATTTGTCCCGCACCATCGGACCAAAAATGTGGACCCTCATTGTCGACACCCCTATATCTTAGGGGTGTTTTTTTGGTCAATATTATTTACATCCGTCGGACTCTATAATTTATTTATGGAACTACAAACAGAAGAACAACTTCCGGTTTCTAAAGAGGCTTTACTCTCAAATAAATGGGTAACGGAAACAGTCGAAAAAATCGAAAAAAACGATCCGGGTGTCACTCTGGAAGTGAATTTACCCGAAGATATTAATCACTTGGATTTTATTGCTGTTTTGGGCCTACCCCAAAGGGATTATGAAATTGGCGGGGTATACAACCAAATAACCAGATCTATTCTTGTGTCTCGAGGAGCGGGCAAAGAAGATCGGGGATTCACCGACCCGAGAATAAGATTCATTAGGCCAAGAAGAAACCCGGATCAAACCACCGACGATCTTTTTTTCCATACTCACCCTTGGAGTAAAACCGACATGATCCAACATCATCGGGACCCAAAGAATACCTGTGAACCCAGCGATACCGATACTAATAATGTCATGACTCTCAGAATGATTGAAGAAGAGTGTGGCCAGGATACCAAAGTAATATCTATTGTTTCCTCCGGAGGATACTTGACCATTACCGAGGCCACCGGAGCCAAAGTTGACGAGGATAAATTGGCTCAAGCCGGTTTATCATCTGAACAAATAAATTCATTAAAGACCGAACTGGCTTTATATCCTCGAAAATTTTATAAAAATTTCTTGAGTGATAAAGGCGATGATCCAGAAAAGGTGTTCCAGGAGGTCCTGGAATTTTATAAAAATAGAAAGCAAAATCCTGAAGTTCTTTTTACTACCAAGTTAAAAAAACTCCAAGAGAAAATTAAACCCTTTTGCAGCAGTGGATACGTTAACCGGATCTATCAAAATAAATCTCAAGGAATTATTGATGATATCCAGAATCATTTTCCTAAGTATCCTTACACGGGCACCCTGGAAAAATATGGTTTTACCCCCGGGCAAATTGAACTGGCCCAAGAAATGGCCGGCCTTACCATCAAAAAAGTCAGACAGCTCCCGGATTGAGGGTGCTCGAATTAAAACACCCCCGAGATGGAGGGGTGTTTATCTACGGAATCCACCTCTGCCTCCATCGAATCCGAATCCAAAACCCAAATACTGTACAACGATCCCTTGTGCCTTGGCCCAAGCCTCTATATCGGCTTTCCTCTGTTCCATTAATGTCTTTCTTTCTGCCGGCGTCTTTCCTTGCATATTTAGTAGCCCGTATTTTGTTTGAATTAAGTTATGTTCGTCAATGATCGCCTGTTTTTGACCGGCAGTGATCTTTCCCTCGGTCACCAGTTGACTTAGTCTTGTTTCCATCTTTGTTTCCATTTCGGCCTGCCTTTTTTGTTGTTCTTCCGCCTTATACTGGTCCAAAACCGCCTGGACTTTTGTTTGATCGACTCCGAATTTTTGCGAGATCATTTGGGCCAGGTCGGCAAATGGATTGGCATTGTATGCTTGGATTTTGTTAGTACCTATCACGGCTCCCCCTAAAACTGTTGTTAATACGACCGGTAGAATAAATCTTTTTCTTATCATAATTAATTAAATAAATTGTTAACTGTGGCTATATTAAAAAAACAAACTGAAAAGTTTCTTAAGAAAAATATAGCTAAAATAGTCCTATGGAAGTCCGACTGGAACCATCGTGGAAAGAACTATTGAAAGACGAATTCGATAAACCGTATTTTGTGGAACTGACCAAGTTCGTCAAAGCAGAATATCAGAACAATACCGTCTACCCGCCTCCCAAGTTTATTTTTAATGCTCTTGATAGTTTGCCGGTTGACAAGGTCAAAGTCGTTATTTTAGGCCAAGATCCTTATCACGGCCCGGGTCAAGCCCATGGACTATCTTTTTCTGTTCCGGATGGTATCGCCTTGCCGCCATCACTTCAAAATATCTATAAAGAAATTGAATCAGATCTGGGCAAAAAAAGATCTGTCTCCGGTAATCTCGAAAGATGGACCAAACAAGGTGTGCTTCTATTGAATGCCACCCTAACTGTCCGCGCTCACCTGGCCGGCTCGCATCAAAATAAAGGTTGGGAATTGTTTAC
>DASVZW010000060.1:0-5784 GCA_036391475.1 Patescibacteria group bacterium
GGAATATAACTTGACGATAGCGAAAGCTTTGAGTATCCCCTTTGAAAAGGTAAAAGCAGCTCAAATGTTAATGGATGAGGATAATCCAGAGATATTTTTCAAGACTAATCGGGAAAAAATGAGGACACTTAAATTGGAGAAAGAAGCTCATTTTAAGTGGTTTTCGGGAATAATAGAACGATTGGACGCAAATGTGACTGCGAATATTGATTTGGTAGAAGATCTGTGTCAAAAGAGTATGTATGGCATTGATAGATATCTTTATACTGACACAATACAATGTTTACTGAAGATCAAAGAAATTGGCGGAAAGTCATATATTTTAAGCAATGGACTACCGTCGAGACGCCAGGAAATCTATAAGTTAGGACTAGAGAAATATTTGGATAATATTTATATATCGTCTGAAGTTGGCATTGAGAAACCTGACTTTGAGGCTTATCGTTTTGTTTTACGTGATTTGGATATTAGCCCATACGAGGCTGTTTTTATCGATGATCAGATTGGACACGTTGAATCAGCATCGAAAATTGGGATAAAATCTTATAGAATTATGAGAGAAAAAGGTCAACCTTCCCAGTGGGATATTAAGTCATTAAATGAGTTGCCTTTATAAACTATCTTTGGAAATATAGTACCGAAAACGTTGATACATCCAGGACTGGTTAACATCGGTGATATTGAAAGTGTTATTTTCTAGACAATCACAAAGTAAATCACAGGCAATGCTAAGACAGGAAAACGCTGCCCAAAAACAGAAATCAGTGTTGACCCCAAACTTTATTGGAGCTGATTGGTTGTATCCGTCAACAAAGGAGTGAAAATTATTCTTGTCAGGTAAATATTCCCCGTTTTTAGTTGACCAAGAAACTGAGCCAAAGGCGGCGTCAGCGATTAATGGACCCTGACAAGATAGATCAAAATCTATGATGTACTCCACCTTACCGTTCTTAAGAAGAACGTTTGTATTGTTAAAATCATTATGAATAAATCCAGTTTTAGCTGTCTTTTCTTTGGATAGCGTAAGAGTTCTTTTGACGTCGAGTATAAATTCTTGGCCGCCGATAAAGGTTTTGGGAATAATTTCTTGATTTTTCAGGGCTCTATCATATTCGGTAAAAAGTGTACGAGAGAGTTGAGAGTGAATATTTTTGGAGACTGTGTGGAACTCGCCTAAGGCTAAACCAGCTTGGTAGACTTCGTTACTATCAACGCGCGGGTCATTCTCAATATAGTTAAAACAGATTACGGGTTGACCGTTTAAAATAGTAACCTCGCGGTTGTTCACTGACTTGACTATCGTTAATACTTTAGCTCCAGCTGCGTATAACTCTTCAAGTAGTTCTTTTTCTTTTTTGACATCTTTGATACTTTTGTTTCGACTAACACGTATTATCTTTTTCTGACCTGATAGATCAAAAAAAGAATACATATCATTATCAACACCCTGCCTAACTAATAAGATCTCTTCGTTAGGATTGCCATTATACGTTTTTAGTAGAAAGCTGGGAATTTTTTTCATGGATGGCTTGGATACATACGGAATTGAACTTTTGGGCGTGAACTTTCCAAGTAAAGTTTTGCGAAATAGTAGTTTTGGCTTCCTTTTTTATCTGAGATAGTTTTAAGTAGTTTTCTTTAAGACTAAGGATTTGATCTTTTAATTGGATGGCATCATGAGGATTTACAAGAAAACCATTCTTTCCGTTGGTAATTATTTCTTCGTTACCATTGCCGTGAGTGGTGATTACTAATCCGTTGTAGTACATGCTTTCTAAAACCACATTCATCAAGCCTTCTCCTTCGTATGACGGGAAAACACATAATTGTGCACTTTTAATATAATCCAGGACATTGGATTTGAAACCTTCTATAACGACAGTCTTTTTTAAGTTATGGGTAGAAATAAAAGCTTGAATTTCCTGCAGCATCGGTCCTTCGCCTAAAAGATGAAACTTAACATTGCCTGTATTGCTTTGCAATAGTAGAGCTGCTTCAAGAATTGTGGCGATACCTTTTCTTTCCATGAATCTACCTGCAAAGACAATATGAAAGAAATCGTCGTTGAAACTATCAACGAGACGGGGTTGTGATGACAGGTCGAGACCTTGGGGTAAAATCGCTTGTATATCTGTTAGAGGATTGAGACGTTGATTCCACTGATCAGCAGTATTTTTGGAGATAGCAATAACGCTGTCATATTGGGAGATCATTGCCTCACGGTATTCGGAATCCGTACGGGGATAACCAAGCAGATATAATATTGAAGGAATCTCAGGTGGTTTGACGATACAATCTGGCAGATAGTAGGAAAGTATGAGATCTGGCTTGTCCAGTTGAAGAAAATGGTAGACAAGATTGTTAAAATATAAACTTTCGGCATCCCAACGATAGCGATTTGTGCCTGGTTCGATTTTGTACAGGGGTACGAACTTTTTAGGAATCGGAATCTCGTGGATGGTAACTTTGCTGTTATTGGCGACAGCGGACTTAAAAAGCTCATAGCCCGGAGCCACTGGCAGAATACTTTTTGTAGTATACAAATCAAAAGAAACATCAAGTAATTCAACCAAATGGGTCATTGATTCTAAGGGAATTTTTTCTCCGCCACCGTTGAAATAGGAAACTCGCGGTTGGATTACTGCGATTTTCACAAAAGAGATTTAACCTGATTAACAAGAATTTCTCCATTAGGGTTTTGGAGGATCATGACCTGAGAAATTAATTCAGAGAGAGGGCAAAACTTTCTTTCGATGGTTTCAAATCCATTTTTTTGGGGAATAAAATTAGAAATGAGGTTAAGATCCGTAAGGAAACGGAGTTGCTGAAACTTATTTACCGTGACATTATCGCGCTTCAGTTCTACTAAAATAGAACCCAGTAACATTGGTTTTTTAGAAGTAACTTGGGCTTCTTCAAGCAGTTCCCTGTTTAAACAATCAATAGGATTTTCGCCTAGTTCACAACTACCGCCAGGCAGACTAAAGAACTGCTCATCTGCGTCTCTGACAAGACAAAAATGATTGTTAGCATTTTTGCAGAAGGTGAATACTTGAGTTACAGGAACATTCCGAAATATTTTGTTGGGATAATAAGTGAAAGTGGTTTGATATTGTTGAGAATCGTACAACTCGTATATATATTCGAGAATTTCGAACATTTGATTACTGTCGTGACGGATTTTCATTAGCTCTAATGCTGATTTGCGTCGAAAGATACCTCTTTTTTTAGTTTCCTGAGGAATCCAATTAGTCTTGCAATCATTGATAAAAGAATAGGTAATAGGAAGAATATTCGGCGAAGGATATTTTGATAATTGGGGATTTTTTAGATTGGTGTTAAGAATATAGCCTGCCACTTGAATACTTGACCGGGATACGGCTACCCCCCCTTCCTCCATCGATTCACGAATTATGGTGTCTTGATAAGTTTCGTTCGCTTCAATATGTCCCCCTAAAGGATTCCACTGGTCGTTTTTGTCAAAACAGAGGACGACATCTTTACCGATAAACGGAAAAGTGAATGGTGTAGTGATTGGATACTCTGAAGGTAATGTTGTAGACGGGAAAAATTGAAAGCGGGAATCTCTAAGTTTAGTTAATAATTGAAAAATAGAAAAAGTTTTCATAATTGTTGCCGCATTAGTTTATTATAAATTTCCGTATTTTGTTTATGCTCGATTAGTTGCTGCTCTGGAGAACCGGCACGTGGAGGATGATTGATATGGTAAACACTGGTACTTAGGATAGGTATTATAAAATTTCCATTAGCAATGACTCGGGCGCCAAAATAAGCATCTTCGAGCCCCCAACCAGAAAAAGTTGTACAGAAACCTCCGACAGAGCTGACCAATTCTTTATTCATGGTCATATTGTGACCGACAACCATTGATGGTAGATCAAAACATCCATTAATAGTGCGTCCATAACCAAAATTTTTGAATAGATTAGTTTCGCCTAATAACTCTTCAGTGCCTTCGCTAACAGTTTTGTTTAGCCATCGTACATCAGAACTTACCGATCTGGTTATACGTTTATCATTAAGGTTTGTTGATACAGGAAGGCCTTTTTTAATTACATCAAGTGAGGCTACTTTGTTGTCTGGTTCAATGTTTTCCTTAAATGATACGAAAAGTGAGTTGGGAATGGTTTGCAACCTGATGGAATGTTCATAAAGATAATTCTTGGCCAACATAACATCGGAATCCATAAAAAGAATATTTTCGTATCTACTTAATTGGTAGCCCATATTTCTGGCGATCGACAATCCTTGGTTCTGTTCTAATCGAACAACTTTAAGAGAAAAAGTAAAGTATTTTAGATGAGGTTTGATAATGTCCATAATAGGATTAATCCATCCATCGTCTACGACAATGACATCTAGTGCGGCAATATTTTTTTGACTTAAATCCTGTGACTGAATGGAATATAGGGTCTTGAGAATGGTACTCTCGGAGTTATATGAGGCGATGATGATACTAAGCGGTTTAAAAAGTTCCTCATTTTTTTGAGAGGCTCGGTCGCAGTCAATTGAGTGACCCAGAAGATTTTGGTAATAGTTTTCATAAATTCCGTAGTCATTTGATTTGGCGGATATTTTGTGGGATAAAGTCGTGACTCCTGATAAAAGATCAATGGCGAAACGATCTGTATACGTCTGAATTTTGGGATTTGGGACATTGAACTTATTGAAGAGCGGCTCTGTAGGAATATTTTTAGTCGTAATGATATTGTCAAGCGTTTCACTCTCGAGTAAGTCGGACTCTTTGATGTTTAAAATATCAATAATTTTTTCCTTATAATTTTTGTTGATCATTAGTAGATCGCCCAATAAGGTACCGATACGCAGACTGGCAATTAACTCTTTATCGTCAGAATAATCTAATTGTACAATCTCGCTAATTTGGACTTTTTCTGTGCCAAGGTTGTTAAATATTCGGAGAAGAAATTTAATATTTTTATTTTCCAACCACATATTGGGCGTTGATTTTGATGAAATTTTGTCGCGGCCACGGAGATAGCACTTATTGTTGATGAAACCAATTTCCAAGGATTGATTTTCGTTTTTACAATAGATAGCCAAATTGAGATTTATTTTTGGTAAAGAGAAAGTCTCTTTTAGTTTTCTAGCTATCGGCATCCACTCTCGATTATTTAGCTGAAGATAAGTCTTGTTCATTCCATCCATAATTATAGTTCTTTTAAATAATTGATTTCTTGTTCAAGAAGTTTCCTTATTCGGTTGTCAAATAGTGACGTAATCGTTAACTCGCATGCCTGACCATAATCAGGATGTTGGTTTGTTTTCCTTTTAGCAAAATAGTCCCAGGACATTTGGACCAGCTGTCCAGGTCTTAAGTCGAGTTTCTCCATTAGAACGTCATTGGCAATCAATTCCAACTCTCGGAAAATTGCTAAAGGTGCCCCATGAGTGACTACAATGGGTTTGATCCGGCAGTTATGGTTTATCTTTTTGCCGAACTCATGAATTGCAGTATAGAGCCGGATAGTTTCATCTTTGTAGCTCTCGCCGGGATATTCAAAATATTTTGAAAAATTAGGATACTTTAGCTCACCTTGGGCAAAAGAACTGCCAAATCGATAGGTAAGATCATGACTTACGATAAATGATTCATTCCAAAAAGCACTCCAAGCTTCTTTGAGAGGGGCAAAGTAGGTTCCCGACTGATAGTCGTCAGGCAGCTTCAGTTTGCCTTGATCTAGCTCTCTTAAATTTGGATTGACAATAATACCTGTTTTGAAGTTGGGATCGGCGGCCATTATC
>DASVZW010000061.1:0-3002 GCA_036391475.1 Patescibacteria group bacterium
TAACTTGATCAATGCCAACCATCTTTTCCTCATTATTTACGAGAATCGTAGCCGTTTTGGGCAATTTTGCTGCGATCGCTGTCACCGAAGCTTTTACCCGCTCAATAATAATATTTTTAAATAAGTCTCCCAATACGATTATTCCAATGAAAAGTAGGGCCACATTCGCTTTCCCCAGATAGATAAGTAGAAATATGGTAATTATTGATGGTAAAGAAAGATCCAGCTGTCTTCTAACTAAACCCTTCCAAATATTTATGTAGTAAGGAATTAGAGAAAATATCAGAGAAAAATAAACCAAGAATATCAAACTGGGGAACAGAAGATATAGCAAAAAACAGCCTAATGCTGACAAGGATGGGCCATATACAAACAACAATCTCTTGATTGTCATATGTCTCATTATATCCACCAAAGCTTAACGAATGTTGTAGGAACACGAGGCTAAAACAAAACGGCGACAAGCGTTAGCCATAGATTAATGATATGATGACACGATCAGGGATGTGAAATATTAATTGAAAAGCTTCCCTTGATAACATTATGACAGGCACAATCAAAACCAAAACAGATAAAGGATTTGGATTCATTTCGAGAGAGGGAGAGTCAAAAGATCTATTTTTCCACTCCAACGATTTAAGTGGTGTTAGATTCGATGAACTCCAAATTGGAGCCAAAGTAGAATTTGACGTAGAAGTCGGACCAAAAGGCCCGGCCGCTAAAAACGTTAAATTAGCTAACTAATTTTAGTAAAGTTGTTAAAAGCTCCCTCGAAAGGGGGAGTTTTTAGTACCGACAATCTCAATTATCAAAATAAAGATTACTCGTAATATAGTCCACGGGAGAATAATCATCCGTCAGGACTTTTGATGAATTATTTTGATTATCCATAGGATATCTTTCACTAATAAATCTTTTTAAATTTTCATCTTGAGTGCTCAATCCATTTTTTCTATCACCGTTGTAAGCCACCAGCATCAGATTCTGGACTTGGTCGGAATTTCTAGGCTGTATAACAAATAGATCGATTTTGTTATAAACACTTCTAAGGGTGCTGACTTCAGCATTTAGAAATATACTTTTTGCCCCTCTCGTTGCCGAAATTATATTTACCATAATAACCCCGTTGTCCGTAAGGTGTTTTTTAAGATCTTCAAAAAATTGTTTTGTGGCCAGATAATATGGAGGACTAATAGTGTTAAACACATCTACATAAATTATGTCGTATTTTTTGTCTGTATTTCTTACAAAAGTTCTGGCGTCACTTAGGTAAATATTCATTCTAGTGTCGCTTTTTAAATAAAAATATTTCCTCGCCATTTCCACCATTTTTCCGTCTATCTCTACTACGTCTATATTCTTGCCCAAATTATTTTCTAGAAAATACCTTGGGAACGTAAAACCTGCGCCACCCAGCATCAAAGCATTGTTTATATTACCTGTCACTAAATTACCGATACGGTAAGCATTTGTATATTCTGTCACCAACTCTCCAGGTGAGTCTACGAATACCAGAGACTGAGTGCCATATTTCTCGGTACTAATAGTTAACGTCTCTTTATTTTTATAGACCATTTTCCTTATCAAAATTCGGTTATAAAGAGAGTCTACGTCAGCTAAAACATCCAGTTTCAAAAACCCGATGCCATTTTCTAAATAATAAAGTAATAAAGTCATAGCCAACAGGAAACCACTGATTCTCGGTATCCCGGCAGATGCAATACAAGACAATAAAAACAATATACCGGCCAGAATGTACAGAAGTGCTGAATTACCAAACCCGGGAATCAGTAAATACCCGGCAAAGAAAGTCCCCGTAATGCTTCCTAAAGTAGATAGAGCGTACAAATTCCCGACCACACTTCCTGCGTATTCGGTAGTTACAATCCGTATCTTAGCCGCCAAAGGCGACACACAACCCAGGGCGATACTTGCGGGAGCAAATAATATTAGGATAGCTATAAGTGAAGCCAATTCAGTCTTTTCCTTAAAAACGGTCGCTAAATTTACTAATACAAATTCTTTCAAAAACGCCGTTAATAGAATAAAGGTTCCGGCGATCATTAATACTTTCGCCAAACTAGACATATTCCCATTTTTATCCGCCAATTTTCCACCCAAATAGTAGCCCAAACTCAATGAACCTAAGATCACCCCTATTAAGCCTGTCCAAACAAATAAGGAATTACCAAAAAAGGGGGAAAGTACTCTAGATCCAACTAACTCCACGACCATACCGATAGCGCCGGAAACAAATACTACTACACTTAGCCGATTAGCTTGATTCAATAACATTGAGCCCATGATACCATTTAGACGCCCTAGTTAAAGTGGTAAAATCCATTATCTTGCCTTGCACATAATAATGGTGTGACTTCGGGTACTAAAATCCATAATCAGAATCTAATAAACGGAGGATACTTTTATGTCTTTACTAAATGGAGACCCCTTGAGAGATGATGAAGATGATTTTCCTGAAGAAGATCCCTACGGTCCAGGAGAAGAAATTTTAGATGGTGGATCGGAACAACTTCTCGAACAATTGGAAGATGAAGAAGAAGATGCGTTCTTTTTGGACGACGAGGAAGATTAACAGTAAAAGCCAGTCATAATGACTGGCTATTTTTATACAAGTAAAGAGCCAAAATTAAATTTCTTTCTGATCAAGGACACCTGCTATCTTCAAACCGAATTTTCTTACCATCACTACGCCAATACCCAAAATGGGGATGGCAAAGATCGCTCCCAAAGCCCCGGCAAACTTCAGACCTATCAACAATGAAATCAAAATAATGGCAGGATGCAGACGGAAAGCTTTACCTAAAAGCTTTGGTCCAATTATATTGAATATTACTTGTTGAATCGCAAACAATATCAGGCCGACCATTAGTGCCTTAAAAGGATCCACCAGTAATGCGACTAACACCGGCAAGATTATTGCCAGTACCGGACCGATCAAAGGAATTATTGCGAACACACCGGCCATAAAAGCTACTGAAATA
>DASVZW010000062.1:0-3110 GCA_036391475.1 Patescibacteria group bacterium
AAATGTCGACCTGTGCTTCCTCTTATATCTTCGCCCATAATGACCAGGGTATTATGGTCTTGATATAAAAACAATGATTGATGTAAATAAATTGAAAGTAGGAGTAACCTTCACTGAGGAGGGTAATCCGTTCAGAGTAATGAAATATGACTTTACCAAGATGGGTAGAGGCAACGCTACCATCAAAGTCAAAGCCAAGAACCTTTTTAACGGTTCAATAGTCACAAAGAGTTTTATTTCCGGCAATATGGTCGAAGATATTACTCTGGAAAAGAAGCATCTTCAATATCTTTACAAGGATGATGACAAGGCATATTTTATGGATCCGGTGTCATTTGAGCAGTACGAGATACCATTGAGTGTTTTGGGTGATGATGTTCTTTATTTGGTCGAAGGTGAGAAAGCATGGGTGTTATTCTGGGGGGAAAGAATCCTGGGTGTTGAGCTCCAGGCTTCGGTGGTTATGACCGTTGCAGAATCAGAACCAGGTGCCAGAGGAAACACAGTCAGTAATGTCTTAAAACCGGTTAAGATGGCTTCAGGATTGGTGGTTCATGTACCTCTCTTCATTAACGAGGGAGATAACATCAAGATCAATACAGAAACCGGAGAATATATCGGAAGAGCAAATTAGGGAGATATTTGATCATTCCTTTTTGTCTTTATCTTTCATCCACATCCTTTATTGGCGACCGATAATTCAGATTCTCCTGCGGAATCTGATTATCTCGATTCTCGATTAAAATTTTCTCTTTCAGAGAAACCAAGCAATTTTAATCTGCGAAGCGTCGCATAAAGGAAGATGGATTCAAGCCAATACTTATCTAAGTAGGTATACAGCCAGGATCACCAAGATCTGGGGTAATAATCCTCTAATTTTTTCGGGGGTAGAACGATGAACTATCTCGTGGAATTTAGCTATTTGGCGGATCGGAGTAAAACGGAGGTTGAGGAAAAGAAAAGGGAATTCCAGAAAATCGGGGAAGAGACCAAAAAACCAGCCCATCCAAACACGCCAATCAAAAGGATGACCGATTTGAAAAAATAAAAACACCAAAATAATAGAGAGGGGAAAATCTATGAATAATTCCTGGAGAAAAGCATCTTTTTTTGTTTTGGTTTTCTTACCGAGACCTTGACCAACATCCCAGTGGGGGACGCGGTCTTCCAAAAAATGGCTGGCGATCACTAACGGAATGCTAATGATTGGATTGGGAATTTTTTTGGCTATAAAAGCCCCGGTAGTTCCATGAGCGATCGAAAGCATGACGAATTCTAGTATACTATATAGTCAATGGACACGATGTTGTTTAGGCTTAATTCTTATGCGGTTTACAGCTTTAGTTTGGTAGTCGTAATTTCATTTTTGTGGGGAGCTTTTGTTTTTTACAAGAAGGCGATTGAATCACACTTCGATGATATCTCGGTGTTGGATGCGGTAGTGTACATAGCTTTTTGGGGATTTATTCTGGGGAGGTTAGCTTTTGCTTTGCTCAACTGGAATGAATTTTCCGGAAGATTGTCGAGGATATTCTTCTTAAAGGATTTTCCGGGATTGAGTCAGTGGGGAATGCTGGCAGGCTTGCTGGTTGGACTGTGGTTTTTGGCCAAAAGAATTAAAGTCAAGTACATCGATTGGCTTGACCTGGTGGCCTTAGGATTTTCGGCTACGTTACCGGTATTTTTTGCCGGCCTGTGTCTGATTCAATTCAATTGGATCTATTTAGGAACTGCGATAGTATTGAGTTTGCTTTTTGGATATTTTTGGAAAGCTGAAGATGAGTACCGGACTTATAGTTGGTACCGGAATAAGAGAACTCAAGCCAAGACGGGGTATATTTCCGGAGCTGTTTTATGTTTGTATGGTTTGCTTAATTTGATATTTTTTGTCATATTCAAAGGAAAATTGATCGATGTGTTATTATCGGTGTTTTTAATTGTGGCAGGTATAGTTTTAGTGTATATTAGGTCTGGACGGACACTAAAAGAAGATATTAAAAATATTTCAAAATATGGCAGAAAACACTAAAGCTCCTTTGTTTCCACTTTCAGTTCTAAAACCTTTGGTCTCTTATTTAAAAGGTGAAGAAAAGAGGTTAAAAGAGACTAAACAACAACTAAGAAAGACGGACCCTTTTATCGTAGGGAATAGGGATGAAGATAACTCGGTTGACGCCGATGTCGCGGAGAACGTAGAGCATGACCGATCTTCGGCAATGCGGAAGCAGGTTACAAAGTCTCTTATTGATATTAGAAAAACTCTAACCAGAATCAAGTTGGGAAATTTTGGAAGGTGTATGAACTGTGGAAAGATGATAGATACCGATAGACTAGCAATTAAACCGACTGCGGAGTATTGTGTTGACTGTGAAAAAAAGATGGAGTCCAAGGGTAAATAGCTTTATTAGAGGCGGGATACTAGGTTTGGCATTAGTCGACTTAGTCTTGCAGATAGTTTTACGTAAGATTAATTTTGGCATCGAGAATCACGGAGTTTCATTTGGATTGTTTTCTCAAACCGGGGTTTGGCTAAACTATTTTTTATTGTTGGTAGTGTTGGGATTTTGGTGGTATTTCTTAAGAGAGAAAGAAAGAGGAAGTCTGGCTATTTTGGCGATATTGTCCGGAGGATTGGTGAATTTAGTGAGCAGGATTTTTTTTGGAAGCGTTTGGGATTACTTGTTCATACCTTTAACGCAGATCCGTAACAATTTTTCAGACATCTTGATAAGCTTAGGGATAGTTGCATATTTATTAGGATTTTAAAATGGAAATAAAAATTCTTTATGAGGACAGTGATATGTTAATCATCGATAAGCCGGTAGGGTTGGTGGTAAATAGGGCCGAAAGCGTTAAGGAGGAAACAGTTCAGGATTGGATAGAAACAAAGATGAAGGAAAAACCGGCCGAGTGGAATTCCGATGACAAAACGTATAAGAACCGCTCCGGTATCTGCCACCGTTTGGATAAAGAAACCAGCGGTTGCTTGGTTATCGCCAAGAACCCTAAAGCACTTTATTATTACTTGAGAATGTTTAAGGACAGAAAGGTCAAAAAAGTGTATACGGCGTTGGTACACGGTAGGGTAGAGCCGAGTGAGGGTGAAGTAA
>DASVZW010000063.1:0-4477 GCA_036391475.1 Patescibacteria group bacterium
ACCAGGATTGATAAAACCATTAGCTGAAATAATGCGTCAAAGATTAATTGAAACGGCTAGAGAAAAATTTGTTAGTCAAAACCGTTCAAATAAATCAGAGGTACTTTATAGCTATATAGTTAGCCATGAATTCCGACAACAGGTGGAAAGTATTGTTGAGGTATATCAGGAGATGCAGGAACAAATAAGCAAAGAAAGAGCCGCTTTTGAAAAAATATGGAAATCCCGCGAATCTCAATCGCAAAGATTACTAACCAGTACCGCCAATATTGTTGGTAGTATGCAGGGAATCGTTGGTCAGTCTCTACCTCCAGTGAAAGGTCTTGATCTACTGGAAGACTAAACTCTGATCAAAGCCACCGCGTTTGTAGAGCCTTGGATGTAATAGTTCTGACCGTGAACTACCACGATCAAATCTCCCTTTTCCAAAACTCCTTTAGTGACCAGATCGTCAATTACTTTATTGGGAAGCTTAAATTCATCCTCGGCAATATCATCTCGGATGGCGTCAACACCATAGGATAGGGTTAATTCCTCGACTACTTTCTGATCTTTGGTCACTGCAATAATTGGAACTTTTGGTCTGATCCTGGATATCGATCTTGCCGTTAAGCCGGAATGGGTAAACACCAGTATGAACTTTACTTTCACCTCTTTCTGGTCCAACATGTGGACTACTGCATCAACCACAATATCGGTTTCATTTTTGGGCTCGAATTCAAAAGGTAGATATTTATAAGCCATTTCATTGAAATGAACAATTCTGGACATAGATTCAACCGCCTTGACCGGGTATTTTCCACTAGCGGTTTCGGCCGACAACATTACCGCATCCGTACCATCCAAAACCGCATTGGCTACATCGGTTGCCTCGGCCCTTGTTGGTCTTGGGTTTTCGGTCATTGATTGCAACATCTGTGTCGCCGTGATCACCGGTTTTTTCATCAACCTGCTTTTACGGATGATATTTTTTTGCCAGTAAGCGATCTGTTCGATGGGGACTTCGACGCCAAGATCACCTCTAGCTACCATAACCGCATCCGTGGCTTCAATCAATTCATCAAGATGCTGTAGAGCGGTCATACTCTCTATCTTGGCAACAATCATGGCCTTCATTCTTCTTTCATCCATTTCTTGCCGCAGAATCTCTATATCTTTTTTCGTTCTACTAAAAGACAAAGCCACAAAATCCACTTTATTGGTTGAAGCCATATCCAATTTCCGCAGATCCTCATGTATCAATGAAGGAAGATTAATATCTACTCCCGGGAAATTGACACCCTTTCTATTCAAAAGTACGCCATCATCCTCCGATTTAACTTCGATTAAATTAGTTTTTACCGAAATAACTCGAAACTCCAACAAGCCGTCATCGACCAACATCCGGTCGCCGGGTTTTAGTGACTCGAATACTAGAGGGTGGGGAATACATATTGAATGCACTTCGGGTGTAAAAGAAGGTGTAACGTTTATCGTTTGACCCTTTGCTACCGGAACACTTTCCTGATTCAAAGTTTCCAATCGAATTTCCGGTCCTTGAAGGTCTAGCAAAATCCCAATACTCACTCCCATACGGTTGGCAACACTTTGTACTCTTCTGATTCTCTGCTCGTGCCATTCTATCGTGCCATGTTTGGTATTAAAGCGGAAAACGTTAACTCCCGCAGTGATTAATTTTTCAATTGTTTCCTCAGTGTCGCTGGCTGGGCCGATCGTCGCGACAATTTTAGTTAACTTGGTTTTGCTCATTATTTTTTGGTGGAATGATAGCTTTTCTCGATTGAATATACGGAATGAAATACATCAGTGTTCCGGATAAAGCCATGAGTAATAATACGATCGTAAAGACGACGCTCAGACTGTTATGAAGATAGCGTACCAATCCTAGATCAATAAAATGAAAATGTCTATCAAAAAAACTCAAATATTTTAGCATTATTCCTGTTCCGGCCATGATCAGGGTTAAAAATAGCATTAATACCACTAAAATTCGGTGTACTTTCTTTGATAGTAGATATGTTTGAATCATTGTCATATTAATTAATCATCCTCTCCATTGTTAACTCCGCTATTAATTAAATTTGTCGTATTTACAGGTTGATTTAGAACGGCCGGATTAATTTTTTGCCCCAATAATCCGATAGTAAATTGCTCCAATAAACTAACGGCATATGACGAATGGGGTCTTCCCAGACCACCTTTGGTGTCGAATGCCGCAGTCGCATCCTGACCACAATATTGGGTAATCACACTAGCTCCACCCGGATGAAAGTTCAAATAGGGTGTGATCCGTAATACTTTATCGTTTATCACTATCCAGCAATCCGCCGGAGTGTTGTGTTTGTTAAGCTCAGCAGCAGTCAAATTAAGGACCCCGTTAGTTGACGGAATAACAGTACCACCCACGGTTGCGGTCTGATTTGTTTGAAAATTAATTAATTTGGGTGCAGATGTTAATTGATTAAATCTAAAAATATAAAATATCATCAGTCCGATAACAAATAAAGTCATAATCAAACCGATGCCCAATTCCTTTTTGACATCCATAAGCCCATTATAGCCGAAAAACAAAAATTTAAAGCCAAAATAGAGTGATGAAGTGTTAACATGAGTGATATGTACTACCACAAGACTAAGGGTTTATATGATCCCAAGTCAAAAGAACCATTTCAAATCAGTCGTTCCAAAATAGAACTTTTCTGGCAATGCCCAAGGTGCTTCTATATGGAGTGCCGCCTGGGTCTTTCCAGACCATCCACCCCTCCATATACATTAAATAACGCGGTCGACAACCTGCTGAAGAATGAATTTGACCTCTTAAGAAAAAAAGGTGAGCAACATGATTTAATGAAAACCTATGGCATTGATGCAGTCCCTTTTGATCATCCGGATTTAGGAAAATGGCGCGGAGAGGTGACCGCTTATGTGGGCGCCTTGGCACTAGACGAAAAATCAAATTTAATGATCAACGGGTTGGTGGATGACCTTTGGATAAATAAACAAGAAGAACTGCTCATTGTAGATTACAAAGCTACCAGTACTACCAAAGAAATTTCTCTGGAAGATGAATATAAACAGTCCTACAAACGTCAAATGGAGATTTATCAGTGGATCTTCAGAAAACTGGGTTTTAAAGTTTCTAACACAGGTTATTTCATCTTCGCCAATGCTATGAAGAATCTACCCAAATTTGATGGCAAGTTGGAATTTTCCATGTCGATCATTCCTCATATTGGGAATGATAGTTGGGTGCCTTTAACCTTACTGGAAATCAAAGAATGCCTGGAAAGCAATACCATACCCGGTCCGTCACCCACTTGTGATTACTGCGACTACAAGAAAAACTCGGTTTTGGCGGTTGAAAAGTGGAAAGCTCAACATTAAAAGGATAAAATACCGCGATGGATCTTAAAGATTTTAATTACGATCTCCCGACCGATCTAATCGGTCAAAAAGCCATTGAGCCAAGAGATTCCTGTAAGTTAATGGTCCTGGATAGAAAAACAAATCACATATCGCACCACATATTTAAAGATTTGGCCTCAATTTTAAATGAAAAATATGTGCTTGTTATTAACGACACCAAAGTTTTTCCGGCCAGGTTGTTTGGTAAAAAAACTTCCGGAGGAAAAGTAGAAATACTTTTATTAAGACAAACCGGCCAAGATTCTTTTGATGCCATCGGTAAGGGTGGTCTAAAACCCGAACAAGAAATTGTTTTTGACGACTCACTTGTTGGAAAAATTGAAAACAAGAATGAAGCAGGGGAGATCTCCATAAAATTTAATCTTGCAGGAATTGATCTTTTAACTGCCATTGACGAGCAAGGGAAGACACCATTGCCTCCATATATTCACTCCGACGAAAAAGAAAAAACCCTTAGGGAACAATATCAGACTGTCTACGCCAATGAAAAAGGCTCTGCCGCTGCTCCCACAGCGGGGCTGCACTTCACCAAGGAGTTGCTAAAAGAACTTGAGGAACGGGGTGTAAGTATAAAGAAAGTCACCTTACATGTCGGTTTAGGAACGTTTAGACCGGTTACCAACGAACAGATTGCGTCAAAAACTTTGCATGTTGAACATTTCTCCGTATCCGAGTCTACGGCTACTAGTTTGAACTTAGCAAAAAAAGAGGGTAAAAAAATTATTGCGGTTGGTACTACCAGTTGTCGTGTTCTGGAAACACTATCGTCTCCGGACGGTACCTTAAGGCCGGGGGAAGGGGATACAAATATTTTTATTCAACCGGGATATAAATTTAAGTTTGTTGATGGACTTATCACCAATTTTCACCTACCGGAAACCAGTTTATTGATGTTGGTGACCGCCTTAACCTGCTCCCCCAACTCCCCTACCGTTTTTAAGGAATTTAGTGAAACGATCATTGGGAAAGCCTATGCGGAAGCGGTGAAAAATAGATATCTATTTTTCAGTTTTGGAGACGCGATGCTCATTCTTTAGCTTTTCTCTCATTT
>DASVZW010000064.1:0-21476 GCA_036391475.1 Patescibacteria group bacterium
CTGGTTGTGCTTACGGAAGTTGTCCTTCTGGAGCTCACAGTACGGGTAGTTGTAGTGGTTCATATTATATGGTTTGTTGTGAGTGGAATGCGACCCCGACACCGACTCCTACTCCACAGCCAACGCCAAGACCTACCGCGACGGCAACACCAAGACCAACATCCACACCGGCACTTCCGGCAAATTGTCCATCAGGCCGTAGCTGTGGAGCTAATCCGTCAGGGTGCTCTAACTGTACTCAACCAGGAACGACTAATGTGACGTGCTGTTGTGGTGCAGGACAAACAATTGTAAACAATAGATGTACAACCCCGGGAACTCCGACTCCAACTCCACCCAATTACACCCCTACTCCTACACTTACACCAACAGTTACACAAAGGTGTACTTCAGGAGTATGCAATGGTTGTATACCAGGAAGAGATTTATGTTGTTCTTCTACCGGTAGTAACAACCCTCCTTTTGACAAAACATGCTTGTCCAATTGTACCTGTCCCGCACCGGTGGCGACTCCAACGCCAACTCCAACCTCATCTCCTGCTACCTGTGCTTCTAAAGGTGGAACCTGCCATTACACTCAATGTTCGACAGGATATAGCCCTGTTCCGGGTACCACCGGAACTACGGATTGTGGAAATATGTATATGCAATGTTGTAAAGTGAGTGGAACAACGACACCAACCCCAACTCCGACTGCTCCTCCAGCCGGCACTTGCAGTTTAGGAACCGATTGTTCTAAATATGCGTCAATGCCTGCCGGGTGTTCAAGGTGTGACTGTGGGTGCAAATGGATAATTTCAGGATCGTGTAAGGCTAGCGGTAGTGGACCAAATTGTAATGATGTTTGTGCCGGACAATGTGCGACGCCAACGACAAAACCCACCCCCACGAACCCTCCCCCCGGAAATGTTTGTGATGCAGCTCACAGAGATGCTCCGTTCAGCAACTCCTTAACTTTTGGAAAAGCGGGTACTGTTTATGTGTTTACAAGAAATACATCGGGGACCATTACCTTATCCGGCCCGAAAACCGTCACGATTAATTCTTCCAATAGTGGAGCTGCGGTTCAGCAACCTACGACCTTTACCGTCAACGCCGGAGAAACATATAACTTAACAGTGAAGCTATCTAACGAAAGTGGAAATGCTTATGGATGGAGACCGACGAAGGCAGCAAATACCTGCGGCCCAACAAACGCTGTGTGTGGAGGAAATGTCGACATAACCCCATTGGTCAATTTAGCAACAGCCAATTCCGATGTGTCCAATGTACTGGCAAATGGTTATGCGGCCAACACACAATGCTGGGGCGATCAGGCTCTAGGTGATCAGACACAAGATTTTGACTATAATGATTTTTCAATTATTTTTGGTTACTTAAAGGAAGTTGTGACCCCAACTCCCACACCAACTATTGTTCCGGGACCTCAGTGTGTTTCAGCTAAGGTTTATGCCTTGAATACTTCCGGTCAATGGGCTGAAGTGGCAAATCCAAGTACCTTAACTTCAGGTACAAAGGTAAGATTTGGAGCAATCGGAAGCACAACTACAGTAAAGAGAGCCAGATTTAATATTAATAGTGCAGGATGGCAAGCTTCCGAATCCAAAATGGTGGTCGGAAACAGCACTGTGTTCTATTTTGAATACACGTTGAAAGCAGGTAGTTATTCGATCGAATCAGAAATACAATGATGGACAAACGGAAAAATATATTGACGATCTTTTTAATACTACTAGTAGTGCTATTGGGTGGTGTTTCGATATATTTGGCAATAAGGGTCAGCACCCCTCAACCAATAGCGCCAACCGCACCAGTAAGCCAGCCCAAAGCTTTCCTTCCCGAAGAAACATGTACATTTAATGGGGGTGAGTGTACGACTACGGCAGTTTGCGCCAGTGGAAGCGGAACCGATATTGGGGTCAGAGATTGTACCGGCAGTGGAATTTCTTGTTGTAAGTACCCTTATGCGGCATGTTCGGCGATAACTTTCACTATTGCCTGTGTGCCAAGGCCAAGCTGTCTTGATACCAGTGCCGGCTGTACCAATCCTCCTGCCGCGAATACCGAGTTCTGTCCTTTCTATAGTTGTGATAACGGAAAAGCTGCTTATATAGGAGACAAGACGACCGCTGCCGCAGCTGGAGATACCGTTTATCCGGAACAAAAGATCAAATATGTAATTCCATTTACCAACAAAGCCGCTTCAGATGTCGCTTCCGCAAAGATCACGGATGTACTTGATAGCAGAGTATCTTATGTATCCAGTGACAACACAAACTGCAGTTACGTGGCAGCTACAAGAACAGTCACTTGTGATATCGCCGCCATACAGAGGGCTTCCGGTGCACAATCGGGACAAGTGAGTTATATCGTGAATGTACTAAAGACGGCTACTGTTGGTGACTTATTGAATACCGCAAAGATAACTACCGACAAGAATAGCGAGGCCTTGTGTACAAACAAACTGGCGATCAAGCCTACTCCAAGGCCGGTCTTATCGTGTATAGCAAAGAGATCATATGACAGTACCGGTACGGCTATAACATCGTTCACTGCCGGACAGAATATCGTTTACACTCTAACGTTAACCAATACGGGGAACGCCGCCTCCACCGGTTATCAGATTTCCGATCTCTTATCAGGCGGTGGTAGGAATTTCTTAAGCTTCGTAAGTGGACCCGGATGTAACTTTGACGCCACCACCAATAAAATCATTTGTGACGCTGCTTTGAATCCCGATGAAACAAAATCAATTTCTTTCACAGCTAAAGTTTCGGATACGGCACCGGACACACAAGTAATAAATAATGTGGCAAATCTAGTGGCGCCAGCAACAGCCCTTGAAGGTTCAATTGGTACAGCTCAGTGTGCAACAACCGCAGCAGTGGCTAATCCGATAATCAACGCAGTGAAAAAAGCTTATCAAAATGACGCCGGAAACTCGGCGGGAAGCTACACTCTATCTCAAGAAATCTCTTCGGTTTCCCGAAGCCAAATATTCGTTTACACCATAAATGTCCAGAATTCCGGAACCGGAAAAGCGACCGGCGTGACTGTGACCGATGTATTAAACGGATCAGGACAAACGAACTTAACTTATGTAGACAGTCAGAGCGGTTGTACATTTGCAGATGGTACCAAAACGCTAACTTGTACTACTGATGTTGACCCAGCCTCCTCCAGCAACGTCTCGTTTAGAGTTCAAGTTAACGACACGGTCGCAAACGCAACCATAATTAAGAACGTAGCAACAGTGAAGTTGGGTAATCAGACAAAGATCGTAAATAAAGATCTTACGGTCAGTTCGGTAGTTAGCTGCAATCAAACGTGTAATTCCGATAGTCAATGCGGTACCGGCCTCTGGTGCGATGTATCGGTAAATAAATGTAGAAATAAAACTTGTACTGCCATAACAAACTGTGAGTGCCCGGTAGTAACAACCCCGACACCAACAATGCCTCCTCAACCTACTACTATAGTAGTAGTGGTAACACCAACAGAAGTTCCAACTCAAGTTGTCACGCAACAGCCGACTATTATTCAGACACCGGTTCCGACTCAGATCGCAGCAACAGCAACCCCCGCGACTTTACCCTCAACCGGAATACTCGATGTCCCCGGTGTAGCAGTATTTGGTGGAGGATTGATGATGGCTGTCGTCGGAATTTTACTGGCGCTCTAGTATTGCAGATATTGACGTGAGGCTGCCTAATCTCTATAGTTAATTTAGGTCTAATTTTGGGCTATTTGAATCACATGGACGATCAAAACCAACAAAATCAACTTACGGGAAGCGAAGGAAATGTTAGTCAACCATCAGGAGTTCCTCCAATTATGCCTCCATCGCCACAATCTTTCTCAAGTATTATTCCTCCGCAAGTCGAAAATATTACGCCATCACCTGAGCCGGTAAGTTCGACGGTACCGGAAAATCTAACACCCGCTGTTCCGGAACCAACAACTGTGACTGTAAATGTGGCACCTCCGGCGCCGGTAAATCAAACCGAAAACGTGGCACCGGTTACACCTGAGCAATCAACAGTGACAGTGAATGTAACTCAACCAACGACAAGTGAAACTCCATTAGCCTCTTTACCACCTCTTCCACCGGCAAGCGTGTCACCCTTTACCAGTTTGGCGCCTGAGCAAAAGCCGACCGAGGAACAAATAAAAACCGAAGAACCGATAAAACCCAAGAAGAAGAATAAAGTATTACCGGTGATTTTGGGGGTGGTGGCAATATTCTTAATTGCGGGCATCGCCGGAGCAGCATATTTTATTTCAAATAGATTAAGTAAACAAACCGCGGTAGCACCAACAGCACCGGCAAGCCAACCGTTGGCAGGAAACTGTATAAGTTATACCCCAGGCTCCAGTCCGGCACCAGACCAAAACCAGCTTATTTGTAGTCCGGACCGTTCATTGCCGCCTCAACAGGTGACATTCCCGAGGGCCGGAAAGATCAGGATACATACCGACGCAATGACACTTTCCAATATTACTATGACCGGTCCATCCACAATAAACATCAATCCGTCTTCTACAGGTGGAAATACCGAAGTAGACGTAGTTGCCGGAACATACAATATTGTGGCGAAGGTAACCGGAGAAACCGCAAATGCGGTAGGTTTTCTTCCCAAAAACAGTGACGGTACCTGTGGAAGATATGGTAATCACCCGGCAGTGGATAGCTCGGCGACAGCTTTAGCCGGTTTTGGCATCAATGATGTTTCGGGAATAAATAATTTCGTACAGTGCTGGGGAGACGCAATTCAAGGACCTGAGCCCGATGACCGTTATGGTCAGTTGGCTGCTAATTGGGACTTTAACGATTTTAGAGTTTTCATGGGATATACAGCAGGGGCTTTAAGTACTATTCCAAACTGTCTCAATCTTACAGGTCCGGCGACAATTACCTTAGGGTCTTCTGCCCAATACACAGCAACTTATGCTCAATCGGCATCCGGCGGACTGACAGATGGAGAAATTTTTTACAGTACGACCGACGCTAATGGAGTTGATCAAAAGAATTTGGTGGCATTCAACCCGCCGACGAAAAAAGGTATAGCGAATGGTCAGACTATTACTGGCACCTTTACACCTAACGCCGTTGGAAAGTATTGGATCAGATGCAGAGCTTGGAATGATGGTATATCAGAATGCCGTCCTCCAGCGACCGTTGACGGCGCCCCAAGATTTGCTTGTACGGGACCAAATTATGAAATGTTGGTGACTGTTACGGCTCCTCAACCACAAACATGGAATATTACTACGGTGCCGGTTTGTGCAGCAGGAACGACACCGAAACCTTCGATTAGAATGTTTAGAATTATTTGGCCACAGCAAGGTCAAGGACCTTATGACTTCGATCTGACTTATGACGCCTCGTCTTCGGCAGCCAGTCACACTATGACTATTCAAAGTAAGAATATTGTGTCTAATCAAGGAATATACGTCGGACTTGAGGATTCAATAACCGAGACTGCTTTTGTGCCCACCAGTATTACCCCAAGTGTCACCGTGATTAAATCGGGCAATGATCCTGCATCAGGCGATTTTGTTAATTTCGGAACTTACTTTAATCCCCCGACTCAAATGGTCCATTGGTACTACAACAGATTAGCGGCCGGCGACTACACCATTAAATTCGATGTACCGGCAGCCTACTGTCAAACGATAGTCTCAGGACCGGCATGTACTCAAATAAAAGCCGCTTATTTAAGCTCCGGAACTTGGATAAAAACCGACAAGATCGAAAATTTCGCAAAAGCCGGAGATACTGTCAGACTTTACGCAACAGGGAACTCCGTTGTAACCCAAGCACACTTTATTGTTACAGTGACAGCCGCCGGAGGAACTAAATCAAAAGTTTATTCAGACACCGACATTAAAAAAGAAGGTAGCGACTATTATGTTGAGGTGCCGTTGACGGATGCGGGTTCTTACACATTTGCAGCAGAAGTACAATGAAAAACCAAAGAAGAAAAATAATTGCGATCATTTTATTAGTACTGATACTAATATTGGGTGGTGCTTCAGTTTTTGTTGCTACCAGGATCAGTACGGCAAAGCCGGTCGCCCCCACAGCTCCAGCCAGTCAACCAAAGGCAGGAGTTCAATGTACCGCCCCATCTACATGTACAGCCGGGTCGACGTGTCCTACCGGTTATACATTAGTATCCGGAGCAGAAAATTGTGCGACAGGCCAGGTATGCTGCACCCCTCCAGCGGCAGCAGCCGGAAATTGGGTTGGGAGCGCAGCTTGTACGATCACCGCTGCCATCGGCCAGCCTGCTTGTACCCCCAGACCGGGATGTTTGGACGCAACACCGGCCTGTAAACCAGCCACACCGGCGGCAGGATATTGTCCTTTCCTTTCTTGTCCCAACGGCAAGACTATATATAAGAACGTAGCGGACAATACCGCGGGTACCTACAACATGGATGCCGCAAATCAATTGACAGGGTCGGGAATAGTTTTGAATCCGGGCCAGATGTATGTATATGCAGTTAGTTATACGACCGATAAACCAGGTGTGACGGGTACGGACAACAATAACGGAATTAACTCAGCTACGATTACCGATACCTTAGATTCACGTCTCACTTTCGTTGATAGCACCAAGAAAGCGGATGGCACACCGGCTTGTACAGCGACCGGTGGCGTAGTCACTTGTTCGTTGGATAAAAATGCAGTTGCCAATAATGGAGTAGTAGCATTCAGAGTAAAAGTGAGCGACACTGCAGCAACAGGCAGCCTGGTTAATACTGCGGCGATAAATTCCGTAAGTACCGGAACCTCGGTGGTTCAATGTTTGAATACAGGTTCCGTAGCCACAGCTCCTACCGTATCCTTAGCTTGTAAGACGGCCAGCGCACTTAATCAAGACGGTACTACCTTGATCAACACCTTAAACAAAAATCAAACCTTCCAATATTCGTTCGACTTAGTCAATAACGGAAATAGTGTAGCGAATAATGTTACTTTGACCGATGTCTTGGCTGCCGACAAACTAATCTTTGTCAGCGGTACAGGATGTACTTATAACGATGCCAACAAAACAGTCACTTGCACTACCAATTTGAATGCAGGAGAAACCAAGAAAGTAACTTTCACCGTAAAGACCAGTGGAACTTTAGTAGACCAGGAAACTATCGCCAATACCGCCACCGTAAACCTGTCTACGGCACCTGCAGGATCTACCGGTTCTCAATGCGAGAAGGATTTGGTAGTGGCGACTTCGAACGTTTCGGCTGTTAAGAATGCTTATCGGGATAACACCAACAATCAGGCCGGCGTTTATCAATTAACCGATGCCATAGACAGTGTTTCAAAGAGTCAAATATTTGTTTACTCTATTGAACTGCAGAATACCGGTACCGGAACCGCATCAGGAGTGGCAATCGCCGATCCATTGACCGGACAAGGACAAGATCAACTTACTTTAATCGATAGAGATCCGAGATGTGAATATTCGACTACCGAAAAGTTGATCAACTGTCACATGGACTTACAGCCGGGTGCCAATGACAGAATTGCATTTAGAGTTCAAGTCAGCAGCTCAGTGGCTAATGGAGACGCGATAAAGAATATCGGTAAAGTGGTAGCCCCGGGACAAGAATTGACTGTTGAGAAAGACCTGACCGTCAGTACAGTATTAGGTTGTAATAATACCTGTACAGCGGATACAGAATGTACTTCCGGATTTGTTTGTGATCCTACATCGAAGAAATGTAGAAACACTAGTTGTTTGTCCGCGGAGAGTTGTGTCTGTCCGGCAACTGTGACACAAGCCCCACCGAGAGTGGTAGTCATCACCCAAGCTCCGGCACCGGTCACAACCGCAGCTCCGGTGGCTCAAGCCACCCAGGCGCCCCAAGCATTACCTTCAACAGGAATATTAGATATACCAGGAGTAGCGGCCTTTGGTGGAGGTTTAGTGATGGCAATAGTCGGACTATTATTAGCACTATAAAATTAGTCGAGGTTTAATAAAACAGACTGCAACTGCAGTCTGTTTTTGTCTTTAAATGTTATATTATTGAGGCACATGACTGAGCTCAAAAAAATTGCGATCATCGGAGGAGGGTTTACCGGTCTTAGTGCCGCAATTTTTTTGATCGATAAAGGTTTTGACGTGACAGTTTTTGAGGCGAATGATAAATTAGGTGGCTTGGCAAGCGGGTTCAGACCTAGTGGTTGGCGCTGGCCTTTAGAGATCTTTTATCATCATATTTTTACTGGAGACAAAGAAATAATTTCCTTGTCTAAAAAAATTGGCCTGCCACCAATGTTTCTATCTCCGGTGACCACTAGTTTCATCGACGGAAAAGAATTACAGCTAGATTCCCCTATCTCTGTACTGAAGTTTAAAAAGTTGAGTATATTTTCCAGGATAAGAATGGGTTTAGGATTGGCGATCTTAAAAATAATTCCCAATGGATTATTTTTAGAGAAATATAAAGTAGTCGATATTTTGCCCATTCTAATTGGTAAACAGGGTTATGAAGTTATTTGGGAAAAACTTTTAAGAGCAAAATTTTCCGACTATACCGACAGAGTGAACATGGCCTGGTTCTGGACCAGAGTGGCCAAACGATCACAAAAACTTGGCTATTTTAAAGGAGGATTCCAAGGCTTGGCCGACAAAATGGGAGAGTATCTGAAAGCTAAAGGAGGCAAGATCCTCTTAAGGAAAAGTATCGCAAAAGTAGAAAAAGATAAAACCGGTTTTAAGATCGATGACAAAAATTATGACGCAGTTCTCCTAACGGTGCCAACACCGGTGATAGAGAAACTGGTGGACAAAGATCAAGTGAGTTGGCCCAAGATAGATTATTTGTGGGGCCAAACACTAATCCTGGAATTGAAAAGAAAATTGATAAAGAGTTATTGGATGAATATTTTGGAGAAAAACTGGCCTTTTTTGGTAGCGGTAGAACACACCAATATGATATCTAAGAATAATTACGGCAAAAAAACTATTATCTATTTAGGCAATTATCTACCGGAAAATGATAAAAGATTGGTGCTATCCGATAACGAATTACTTAAACTATATCTACCTTATTTAAAAAAAATAAACAAGAATTTTAAAAAGGATTGGGTAGTAAATATATATAGATTTAAGCAACCGTATTCACAACCGGTCTTTCCGGTCAATTATTCACAAATGGTGCCGGGTTTCCGGGCTAAGTCAAACGGAATGTATGTGGCCAATATGTCGATGGTCTACCCTTATGATAGAGGGACTAACTACGCGGTGAAAATGGGACAAGATGTAGCGGATTTGATAGTTAAGGATTTATGATTAAGAAGTGAATCTTTCTGATATAAGCATCATCGGTAAGGTATATCTAATAAGTTTAGTTTGGCAATTAATATCTTGGCCATTTATCAGCTGGTTCTTTAAAGACTTGGCCGATAAGGGTTGGGCGATGGGCCGGCTGGTCACAACACTGATAGTATCCTTGGTGATATGGCAGTTGGCGATATTTGGTTTACCGGTAAATACCAATTGGGGAGTTCTGTTGCTCACGGCGGTAATGCTGGTCGGTGCGGCCGTGATGTACAAGAAGAGAGGTTTGATCAAAAAGGCCGAACTAATAAAGGCAGCAAAATATATTAGCCTGGAAGAGTATCTATTCATCGTAGGATTGGTGGCTTTGACGGTCATTAGAGGCTTTATGCCGGATATCCATAATCTTGAGAAGTTTATGGACTTTGGATTTGTGAACAGATATTTGCTTTCAAGTGGATTGCCGGCCGAAGATATGTGGTATGCGGGCGGTCAAATAAACTACTATTCTTTTGGGCATTTTTGGGCGAGCATCTTAATCCGTTTCTTAAGTGTCAATCCGGCGATTGGCTACAATCTGGTCTTGGCAATTATTTTGGGGTTTGGATTGATGCTGGCGTTTTCGGTGGCCAGCAATTTGATTCACGGTAAAGATGAAGGGAAAATAATTGGCGGGTTGGTGGCAGCTTTAGCTGTTTGTGTCGGTGGCAATAGCCATACGATCTGGTATTTCTTAAATCATTTAAGTTTCAAGGGGTACTGGTATGCCGAAGCAACCAGGTTTATTTACAATACGATTCACGAATTCCCGAGTTATAGTTTTGTAGTGTCCGACCTCCATGGTCATTTGCTGGATTTCCCGATGGTCCTGTTGTTTATTTTGATTCTTTATTATTGGTCGTCCCACAAAGGAAGACTCGAGGAAGTGGTGATGGGAATTTTGTTGGGGGTAATGATGATGACCAATACGTGGGATCTGCCGATATATTTGATGTTGGGAGGCATCTTTTGTCTGTTCGAACTCATCAATCACAAAACCGACATCTTGAAGCTAGCAAAGACAGCTTTAATCATATTTTTGTCGGCAGTGTTAGTGGCCTTGCCTTGGTGGCTAAGTTTTGTTCCGATCTCCAGCGGTATTGGAATAGTTAGTTTGAGATCCCCGCTTTGGCAGCTGGCGGTATTGTGGACAGGAGGATTTATTGCGCTGCTGTTGGCAAGTTTGTCGGCGAGGAAAAGTCCAAACAGACTGTTGGTCTGGGCAATGGTGATCACTTCAGTGATCTTGATAATTATTCCCGAGTTGATCTATGCCAAAGATATTTATCCAAGCCACCCGAGAGCAAACACAATGTTCAAACTGACATATCAATCTTTCATTTTAATGGGACTATCTTTGGGAATTGGAGTGGGCCAATTAATCGAATCTAAACGAGGTTGGTGGAAAACGTTTGGAATAATGGTCGGCTTAACTGTTTTAGGTAGTGCCCTGTTATTTCCGATCGAAGCTTTTCCGTCCTTCTATGGAGATTTTAAGAGTTTTAAAGGCCTTAATGGTGAAGCTTGGCTCAATAGTGTAATGCCGGAAAGATATGGTGTTATAGAGTATTTAAGAGGTCACAGAGACAATAAGAATATGGTGGAGGCAGTGGGAGATAGCTATACCGATTACAACGCTATTTCGGTATTTTCCGGAGTACCGACGATCGAAGGCTGGAGAGTCCATGAATGGCTGTGGAGAGGTGGATATACGCCGGTAGGCATTAGGGATACCGAAGTCCGAACTCTCTATGAAAGCGGAGACAGAAAAGAAGTTTTGGAAATAATTAAAAAATATAACGTGGGTTGGATAGTAGTAGGGTCCGATGAATTGAGCAAATATAAGGTAAACGAAAATATGCTTTCGAGTATTGGAAGTAGAGTTTACGAAGACGGCGGGACTTATCTCTTGCGGGTGACAAACTATTGAACTCCGGTTATTTTATTTTGAATATATTTTTTTAGAGCTTCCCAATTATTGTCTTTGGCAATAAGAACATAGGCGCCGGCGTAATTCCTAACCGGAGGATTAAAAAGGATCGTTACCCCTTTGTCGTCGGGGCGATCGGATAACCCAAAAGAGTTGATCGGTTTATCTTTTGTATCTAATGCCAGTTTAGCAATGGCCGGATAAAGGCTCGAAGGAATGTTGGTATTCAAATTTTTGTTAACGATGTCTTGGAGAGAAGCAACCTTTTTCTCGTCCAACAAAAAATTGGGGTTTAACACTTTTACCCGAATGGCGTCGATTACTGCCCGCTGTCTTCTGGCTCTGGCAAAATCAGTACCTTCTTCGCCTTCAGAATGACGGGAACGGACAAATTTTAATGCGGTAGCCCCATCCATATGAATTGGCCCGGCCGGAAAGGAAATCGTCTCATATCTGGCGGAGAGAGGTTGTGCATTTTCTTTGCCGGGAATGGGAAACTCAGTATCGGTAAAAGCAACGTCATTTTGGACGTCAACTCCCCCCAAAAGATCTACGATGTCCTGGAACATAGCAAAATTGACGACTGCGGTGTAGTGAATTGGCAAACCGGTATCTTCAAGAATGGCGGCTTGGGCCATTTTAAATCCGGCGGATGGAGTGGCCTGGAGTCCATAGTAATAAGCGGCATTTATTTTAGCTTGAAGAGAAGGTACCCAAAGATCCCTGGGGATACTCACCAAGGTAGTGACATTAGTATCGTGATTATAGGAAGCGATGATGATAGTGTCCGCGAGATCGGGGGAATCGGTTCCTTCACCTCTAATGCCCAACAATAAAAAGTTGGTAACGTCGTTTGTGCTATCCAGTTTTTCTTTGGGAGAACCAAAAAAACTGAGTAGATCCTGAGGTTTTATATTTTGCCGTTTGAGGACCGCAAGCCCCTTTGAGGCCGCAAAGGCAGCTAATCCTAAAACCAACAAGAAGAAAAGCAGTATGACGTGACGTTGAATAAAACTTAAAGTGGCAATAAAAATTCTGGTAGGCCTTAAATATTTTAATTTCATTTAGGAAAGTCGATTGATGATGTTGGAAAAGAGGGTTGGCTCTAAACTGTCGGTACCCACCAATACCCCATCGATTCGGCTTTGACTAGTAAAGTCGAACACATTATCGGCGGTGACAGAGCCACCGTACAGGACCGGGGCCTTGTTATCCAACAGAAAAGCTACTTGATTGGCGACATGGTTGGCAGAAACCGGCTCAACCGGTTTACCCGTACCAATGGCCGCAATCGGTTCATAAACAAAAAAGCAACGGGTGACATCAACGTCGTGTTCAAACAACTCCCGGATCTGCTGGTCCAGATAAGGAAGATCCAGACAAACAATCGGGGTGACGGAGTTTTCAAGTAGTGCCTTTGCTTTTAGAGCCACAACCTCACTGGTTTCCTTGAAATCTTTTCGTCTCTCCGAATGACCAACAATACAGTAATTCACAAGTTCTCCCAGCATGTTGGCTGTGATCTCGCCGGTGTGTTTCCCGGAAGGTAAATGACTAACATTTTGAGCACCGGTGGTGATGGGTAAATTCAACTCAGTCAATTTTTCGTTAAAAGCGGCTATTTCGGTAAACGGCAAACAAATAACGACCTTGACACCGGGATTGAATTTGGGTTTGAGAGCCTTTAGATCATCTAGCCAAATCAAAGATTCGGTTAAAGTTTGATTACTTTTCCAGTTGCCAATAATGTATTTCATGTTGGTTTGTTTAATTATATCTTTATTCATTACACTAAGCACAACAATAGTAGCTACAGTACAATAGATTCGATGGTAAATGATCTCCTGGAAAGTCTTAACGAAGAACAAAAAATTGCAGTGACCCATGAAAATGGGCCTTTGTTGATATTGGCAGGAGCAGGTTCCGGAAAAACCAGAGTACTAACGTATAGGGCAGCCTGGTTGATCGCCGAAAAACATATTGATCCTTCGGAAATAGCTTTGTTAACTTTTACCAACAAAGCGGCTTCGGAAATGAAGGAAAGAGTAAAGAATATCAGCGGAGGAAAGATGCCTCTGGGTTTCGCCGGGACCTTTCACACTTTTTGTGCCAGGATACTTAGAAATTATGGCTACAATATTGGTTTGTCGCCAAATTTTGTAATTTATGACAGTGATGATTCGGAGTCGTTGATGAAGAATGTGATCAAAGATATGAAGCTTGACCCGAAAGAAAGCAAGCCGCGGGTATTCTTGGCGATCATCAGTAAGATGAAAAACGACTTGGTTAGTGTAGACGAAGCCGTCGCGGTTGCCAAGGATTATTTCTACAAGCAACTAAATATAATTTGGAGAGAATATCAAAAACGACTGGAAAAGAATAATGCCGTCGATTTTGATGATCTATTAGTCAAAGCAGTCCGCTTATTAAAAATCGACCGGGTAAGAGAAGCCATCAATAGTCAACTCAAATGGATTTTGGTCGATGAGTATCAAGATACAAATAAAGCTCAATTTGAATTGACGAGATTGCTGACCGGCGAAGCCAAAAACATTACGGCCGTTGGAGATGCGGCTCAAGCAATTTATTCTTTCAGAGGGGCAGATTTTAGGAATTTGTTGTTGCTGCAAAACGAATATCCGGAATTAACAACGGTTAGTTTGCCAAGAAATTACAGAAGCACTCAGAAGATATTGGATGCAGCTTACGGTGTGATCAAACACAATGAGTCTCATCCGGTAATTAAACTGGCATCAACCGGGGACGAAGGGGAAAAAATAGAACTCTACGAAGCTTTAGATGAAAAAGATGAAGCAAGATTTGTGGTAAACCATTGTCAGAAACTGGCCAAAAAAGGAGAGGAGGCCGTGGTCCTCTATCGGACAAATGCTCAATCACGTTCTTTCGAAGACGAATTAATGAAAAGAAATTTATCTTACCGCTTGATCGGTGGCCTGCGCTTCTATAATAGAGCCGAAATTAAGGATTTAATTGCTTTTTTACGTTTAATTGTCAATAAAGAAGAGGAGATCAGTTTACAGAGAGTAGAAAAGATCGGTAAGAGAAAGGCACAAATATTTTTTGATTGGTTGGCAGTTCACCAGGCTAACGCCGAAAAACAAAATCCGGGAAAAACCTTGGAGGAGATCATTAACGTTACAAAATATGATGAAAAATTCGACGAACGGGATGAAGATGACTTGGCTAGAATTGAGAATATAAATGAACTGCTGGCTGTGGCCAGTGAATTCCCGGACTTGGGTAATTTTTTGGAGAACGCGGCTTTAAGTGAGTCCGAAGATAAAAGGAAAAGTGCTAACGCAAAAATAACTTTGATGACGATTCATGCTGCCAAAGGTCTTGAATTTGATAATGTTTTTATTGTTGGTTTGGAGGAAGGCTTGTTTCCCCACTCAAGAACTTTAATGAGCCGGGACGAAATCGAGGAAGAACGAAGACTGATGTACGTGGCCATGACTCGAGCCAAGAAAAATTTGACCGTGTCATTTGCCAGAAGTCGATTGGTTTACGGTGGCCGGACATCACCGTTCCCTTCAAGATTTATTTCGGAAATTCCCGAAGGATTGTTGAAACACATTGGCAAGGAGTTGGAAATAAAGAAAAAAGTAAGAGGAGAGTTACTGGATGAATTTGGAGAGAAGAAAAGAATAATCGTACAGGATTGGGAAATAGAAGAAGCTTCTAAAGATGATTTTGCGGAAGTTGATAATTGGTAAGCCGACTAAGATAGAATATAACTGTGATCAAAGAAGTTACGGCAGTGGATAAACAAAAATTCGATAAGGCAGCTGTCCATCCGCTGCAATCTTGGGAATGGGGAGAGTTCAGAAAATCGACCGGGGTAGGTGTCTCCAGATTGGCAAAGGTTGAAGATGGTGAGTTTGCAGAAACTTATCAAATTACCTGGCACCAAATTCCCAAAACAAAATTCTTTATCGGATATTGTCCCAAATCGGTAATTCCAAGTGAAGAAGCGTTGATAAAGATTAGTGAGATCGCAGTAGCCCGCGGGGCGATTTTGGTTAAGTTTGAGCCAAATGAAAGAAAAAATAGTGGGAATGAGGATGAGATCAACAAATTAAGCGAAGTCTTTGACTTTAAACCGGGAAAGGCATTATTCACCAGATACAGTTTTTGGTTGGACTTGGACCAGAGCGAGGAGAACCTTCTAAAAAATATGCATCAAAAAACCCGTTACAACCTTAGGTTGGCGGAAAGAAAAGGAGTGAAAATAATTATGGATGATACCGAAGAAGGTTTTGAAGATTATTGGAGATTGATGGAGGAGACGACGAGACGGCAGGGGTTCTTCGCCCACACCAAAAGTTATCATCTGAAAATGTGGAAGACAATGCGGGAGTCGGGAATGGCCAATTTATTCAAAGCAGTTTATGAAGGCAAAGTTTTGACTACCTGGATCGTCTTTTGCTTGAATGGAGTTCTGTATTATCCTTATGGAGCATCGAGTAATGAGAATCGTGAAGTGATGGCTAGCAACCTAATGATGTGGGAAGTAATTAAATTTGGCCGAAAACAAAAATGTAAACTGATGGATATGTGGGGATCACTAGGACCAGAACCCGACGAAAAAGATCCATGGTTTGGTTTCCACCGGTTTAAACAAGGATACGGTCCGGAATTGGTAGAGTTCGTAGGAACATATGACCTAGTGATCGATCCTTTCTTATATAAAGTGTATGGAATGGTAGATAAAATGAGATGGATGTTGTTAAAGATGGTGGCAAAGTTAAGATAAATGTACGACTTTAGGCAATCAAAGTGGTGGGCGAATTATCTAAAAAATAGAGGTTGGCTGGTAGACCACATTAAAGCCGCCGACGGGAAACACAAGATCCAAGTACTGGTGGTGAAGATAGGCTGGTGGCCCTTTGGTATGCTAAAGGTCCAAAGATCGGATTACGACCCGGATTTTAATGACCTAAAGAGATTGCGGAGAAAATACTTAGCAATAAATACTGTCGTAGAACCATTAAAGATCCAGAATATCGAGAATTTTAAAAAGGCTGGATTCCGTCTGACTAAGTACCCATTTTTAGCGACAAAAACGGTAGTAATTGATGTATCCAAACCGGAAGAAACGCTTTGGAAAGAACTGTCGGAAAATGCAAAAAGATTGATCAAGAAAAACGATAGGTTGGAAGTAGTGGAGATGGATAAAAAAGAATTCTACGAATTGTGGAAAAAGTACACCAAGGTCTGGATACAAACTACAAAGGAGTTGGATGATTTACTGGATGCTTTTGGTAAAAGAGCCAAATTGTGGGGAATTAAAGATAACAGAGGCTACCATTCGGGACTTCTTACTTTGGAGACGGAGGACACTATAAATTATTATCAAACTTGGACATCGGAATTAGGAAGAATATCCGGTGGCCACTTCAAATTGGTTTGGGAAACAATGCTGTGGGCCAAAAAAATAGGTAAGAGATATTATGACTTTGAAGGTATTTACGACCCGGCTTATCCGATCAAAAAATGGAAAGGTTTTACGGAGTTCAAGAAAAAATTCGGAGGATGGATAGAAACTCATCCCGGTTGTTACGTTAAATGGTTTTAAAGGCCACTAAGATCTTTTTCAACTTCAGCCGCATGAATTAAAGGGTTAACCTTTTCATAGATCTTGGCGATCTTGCCTTTAGGATCGATCAAAAAGGAGGTTCTGAGAGTACCAAAATATTCTCTACCCATGAACTTTTTTTCTTGCCAAACTCCATAGTCGGTATCGGTTTTTTTAGTAGTATCGGCCAAAAGAGTAAAGGGTAATTTGTATTTCTCCTCAAATTTTTTGTGACTTTCGACCGAGTCGGTACTAACGCCAACGACAGTGATTTTTTTAGGGTCGAACTTGGGGAAAGAATCACGGAAGTTACAAGCTTCCTTGGTGCAACCCAGAGTAAAATCCCGAGGATAAAAATATAGAAGAAGATATCTGCCGGCAAAGTCTTTTAGAGTCCAGGTTTTCCCATTCTGGTCGGGTAACTTAAAATCGGGAGCTGGTTCGCCTACTTTTAGTATCATAAGTTACATCATACCAGTGCCGGCTCTATTTATCTCTTAAATATAAATGAGTAATTGCCTTTACAAGGGTGGCACCCAAAAGAGGAAGAAGTAAATATGGATCAAGACTTGGGTTGCCATAGCTGGCCGAAATGGCAGTCTTGGTAATTAACCCAATGGCAAGAGAAAAAATTAAGAACCAGGCCACATTTCTTTCGGCAATGGCTTCATGCAAGTATTCTCTTTCGTCTTTTTTCATACGGATCATGACATCGATCACATCAACCAAAATAACACCTACCCAGGCATACACTAATAACTTTTTAGAAGTAGGACTAATTGACGGCAGAAAGCTTATCAAAATAATCGGGAGTATCAAAACCAAGATATAAAGCCAACCTTGCCAGGTTGAAGGACTAAGACCCCAGCCACTATATTTTCTTTGTTTGAACCAACTTGTTTGCGCGATCATTTTTATTAATTATTTATTAATCGTTAAAAGAAAAAATTTCTTCAATAGATTTATTAAAAACCTTAGCAATATCATGCGCCAATTTAAGAGAGGGGACGTATTTCCCCTGCTCCATATAGATAATAGTTTCCCGGCGGACTCCGACCTTTTGAGCTAAGTCGTCTTGGGTGAGGTTTAGCCGGGCACGGAGTTCTTTGAGGTTAGTGGTCATATGTTTGATTAATCTAACATAATGTTAGACCTTTCTAACATATTTGTCAAGAAGGGTATCTAGAGTATTCGGATACTTTGGACCATAGCGGCGGCGGTCGAGGCAAAACCCTGGTTCTTGGGATCAGGAGTTCGAACACTCACCAGAAGAAATTTCTTTCCTAAAGTAGGTAAATAGAAATACGATACCTCGCCAAAAGGTTCTCTGGTTTTATAGGCGTAGGCTCCTGGCTTGTACCACAAATCATAAGGGGCGATTTGTTCGAGTACCGTAAAATCGGGGGTAAGTTGAGCTTCTTTTTGGATCATGTCCGACCGGACTAAAGAATAAAGATCCTTATTAACGCCCAAATCACCTTGAACAATATGGACGTTGATCCCATCCATAAAATCGGTATTTTGTTTTTGAGTAGGACCGTTTTTAATGAAGGAAATAGAACCGTCGGTATTGTTGTTCAAAGTTAAATCCTGTGGGTAAACAAGGGAAAAACCCATTTTTTTATTGTTGTATGTTTGTAACGGTGTTTTTGTCGGGGTGGGAGAAAGAGTAGGAGTAGGGATTACGACTTCTCCACAACCGGTCAGGGGTTTGGGGGTAGAAGGATTACCATGACGGACCCATTGGTTATTCGAACATATCCAGGTATCTTCCGGAAAAATAAATCGGAAACCGATTACGATACCCAACAATACAACCAATATGCCGGCAAAGATTTGATGCTTATCCATTTAATTTACTTGTAATAAGAAGGTTCATTACCCGGTATCCATTTTATACTGCACCCAATACTGGGCTTTTGGTTGGGATCAATTGGTTTATCGGATAGAAGATTATCTATGGCGGCCCGGAGATCTTTCCCGGTAACCGGAATATTATTTCCGGGGCGGCTGTCGTCCAGTTGACCGCGATACACCAAATGACGTTTTTCGTCGAACAAGAAGAGGTCAGGAGTACAGGCGGCGGTATAGGATTTAGCGACCGATTGTGATTCGTCAAAGCAGACAGGAAAAGTAAGATTCAATTCCCTGGCCATATCTTTCAAAGAATCGGGGGCGTCCATGGGATAACTTTCGATATCGCTGGCGCAAATGGCGACAATACCGACGCTCTTAGATTGATAATCATGACCAAGACGGGCGATCTCCTCTTTGACATGTTGGACATAAGGACAATGACGGGCGATAAACATTATCAGGAGTGCCTTTTTACCATCAAAAGTTGATATGTTTATTTTTTCTCCGGTAACGACATCACGCAGATCAATTTCCGGGGCCAAAGTACCCAGCGGAAGCATGGTTGAGGGAGTCAAAGACATTGTTTATTTCCAAAATTAATAGCCGGGAATCTTCACAGGTATGTTAGCCGGAACAGTTGGCTTAACTTGGGTGGGTTTTACCGGTACAGTGACTTTGCTGGGAACCATGGAACTAATGTCGGTAAAAGAAACAGTGTTGGGAACAACAAACTTATTGTCATCGGCGATCCAGTTGCTGCATTTCATATCCATTTTTTTGTCAAAGCTGGCACCGGCTTGTGGATTGGTAGTACCACTGGCAGTGGCTTCAAATTTCATTTTTATACCGGGAATGGCTGAGTCTTGAGTCCAACTGTATACGTAGTTGCCGTCGGAAATGATGTTCATCTTTTGCGGGGTGGTCACACCGGAGATGGTGACATCTGCCATTTCAGCGAATTTTTTCCCGGAAACAAAAATGGATCCCCTGGTTTGGGATTTTGTTTGATCGTCATTAAAAGAAAAGGAACATTGGATGCTTCCGCCTCTGTCCAAAATCTCTCTCAGTGAAGCGTTCATTGATTCTTCGTTGGCGGTAGTTGTAGGAGCGGTGTTGGTCGGTGTTGGTGGATTTACTTTAGCAGTGCAAGCCGAGAGAAGGACAGAACACATAATAACACTTACGGCAGGAAGCGTGTGTTTGGTCATATATCTTACAGTATACACACACTATATAAATTTTAGAAGTATTTTATTCGAGTAAAAAATCGATGAGAGGTGTCGAATCTACAGTTAAAGCAGCAGCAATACTTCTTAGGTGTCCGGAAACGGGAATGTCGATGTTTTTAACTCCGGGAATGGTCGCAGTATCCCGAGGCACTAAGTGATCGGATTTGGAAGAGATCGTGGTCAAGATCTTGTTTTTATCCGATTGAGTTAAATGCTTTTCGTGAGACATGAGTAGATAAACGGCATCGGCAAAAGCAGGACTTCTCATTTTTTCTTCTTTAAAAGATTCAAGATCCAGTTTGTTTCCAATTCTCAACCGGCCGCTGATACAGACGACTTTTCTGATTTGATCCTTGTGTTTTAAGAATGCATTAATAACGGCGCAACCCCCGGCGCTAGCTCCAACAAGAGAAACATCATGGCCCCGTTCTTTCATCTTAAGAATAAGTTCACTGATTTTCTGAAGTTTCGGAGTAAACGAAGAACCTTCTTCCCAATCCATGGACAAGACTACCGGTTCGAGGCCGGTCATAAACCAGTGAAGAGTTACCAAAAACATTGGTAAAACGTCGTCCCCCAAACCGGGAACCATGATAACTTTGTGTGCCATATTATTTAGTGGTAATAGGAAGTTGACAACCAACGCGGAGGCCTCCCCGAAGTATGTCCCAAATCATAGCCAAGTGATTGCCTTTTTCGTAGGCAAGCAAACGATGATTGCAGATCCCCGACTCATTAGGATTAACACCCAGAGTCATCACTTTGTCGTAATCGGCCAGGGCTTTTTGATAATCGATCCGGTAATAGAAGTTATAAATATCTCCCCTGTTTCTAAGGGCATTAACATAGTTTGGACGGATTTCGATGGCTTTATTTAAATCGGGAATGGCGTTGGCGTAGTCATTTTGCATCATATAAGTGTAAGCCCGGTTATTGTAGGCTTCGGCATAGTTTTGGTTAAGAGAAATGGCATAAGTATAGTCGGTGATAGCCTGAGTGCAGTTGCCTTTATCGTAATCATAATTGCCCAACGCAAAATAATCTTCGGCAGTGATTAGTTGGGCCGGAGGAGTAGAGTTGGTATCATGAAGCTCGGTACACTGAGTATTTACCGGATTGAGGGCTTTGGGTAATACAAACAATATGACCAAAAAAACCACAGCCGCAGCCAGGAGGTAGCGTTTTTTGATGGTGGTCTTGACCATTTTTTTCCTGGGCATATCATCATTATATTCTTAGTAAACAGCGGGTATTAAAATTGTGGATATAATGAATAATTATGAATAAAAGAGAGTTTGCAATCTCACTAATAATAGTTGGTTCGTTAGTATCTACCGCGATGGTACCTAAAGTATCAGCCTTTTGGTTATTCGATCTATTAAAAGGTGGATCAGTAAAGGGAGAGTCGACTCAAGTATCGACAGGTGAAGCCCAACACGTTAGTCCAACTCCACTTCCAAAAGTGACACCGACGGCTGCCACCAGTTTAGTCAGTACCGAGGAGCAGGTAAACAATGATGTTA
>DASVZW010000065.1:0-10519 GCA_036391475.1 Patescibacteria group bacterium
GAGGCGGGACGTCGAACCATGCACCTCACTAGAAAAGAGAAAACAAGGAAGTGGGCGATCATGGAGTCGAACCATGCACCTCAGTCTTATCAGGACTGCGCTCTAACCAGCTGAGCTAATCGCCCAAAAACTACAGGTATATTTTACCCTATACGCACGCTCCAAGCAACAAAAAAGCGCCCTTTAAAGGGCGCCAGATATTTATCCTAAAACTACAATGATACTTACCAAGTAGGCAAACAACAAATAAAGCCAATAAACCACCATGCCGGCAAAGGTAAGTCCGATCGCATCCCCTATCCCATTGCCAAAGTTTCTGTTATTGACGAGATCATCTCTGACCTCTCTAACAACGCCTATCAAAGTTGCCACGAACGAGACACCCCACCACACCATGCACCCTTGGCTGGTAAACAACCAGTGAAAAGCCTGAGCATAACTAACCCAGCCGGAAGTAAATAAATAAGCCGCTCCACAGCCTACGAACCAAAAACCGGACTGTATGGCGATCATGCCAAACAAAACTTCCGCTCCTCTAGCCAGGGTTGTGAACTTTCCATAGCCCTTACCGATCCGATGGAGAAAATAGGCTGCAAAGCCTGCCCAGATCCAGGCCGTCAAGAACAACCAAACAAAAACCGGATTGTTTGCGATCATTCTTCCTCCTCATCTACGAGAGAATCAACAAATTCCTCCATTTCTTCTGGTGAGGCGTCTTTGATGATCCATTCTTTATTGCCCATTTTGATCAGACACACCGAATCACCTTCAACGAAATAGGTATTGCTTAAAATTTCAAAGCCTTCGGTTTTTAGCCACTCGTCGCTCAATTCTTCCGATGTTAGGGAATTAAGTAAGGCTTCGGTTTCGCTTTCGTTATATCCGGCCCATTTTCGCCAGACTAATTCCAAAAACGACATATCGCTCAACTCGGTTACGATCTTCCCGTCCACTACTTCTACCATACGAGCCTCCTTGGTCTGTATTCTTTCAATGTTCAAAAACTACCGGAAGTATATAGGTTATTTATCCACAAATCAAGACAAAAAAGACCGGGTTTCCCCGGTCTAATGTCTAATCAATATATTTTACGGTAGCAAAGCTCCAGGCCACTCCCACCACACCGGCGGAGCAAATGGCCAATCCTCCCAAAAATTCCAAAACCGGAATGATCACACTGGCCCCCTCAATAGCCATCAAACCTTCAAAGAAGGGGTTAACAGCCGATAGAGCCAAACCGGCTCCGGCAAATATCGCGGAGAGCGATAACAGCATCAAAAAGACCAATCCAAAAAGCTTCAAAAAGTGCATTCTGCCTCCAGAAATATATAGACTTAAAGTACAGACCCGAATTATATAGGATACTTACCTTTTAGTCAAGATCACAAAAAAACCACCTCGATGGTGGCTTTTTTGTCTCCCATTTAAAAAGTGAAGCATTTGACTTTTATCGTCTCAGATGTGACCGAGAGTCTAGGTTAGATGTATTTAGACACCCTCCAACCAATGGTGTGGCGATTGTATCATCGGTCTCGTGAAGACCTACAACTCCTAGAAAGGAGGTGATCCATCCGCACCTTCCAGTACGGATACCTTGTTACGACTTAGCCCCCATCGCCAGTCTTACCTTAGGAGGCCCAACCCTTGCGGTTATGGGTACCTACTTCGGGCACTACTGACTTTGTTGACTTGACGGGCAGTGTGTACAAGAAACGAGAACGTATTCACCGCAGTGTTGCTGATCTGCGATTACTATCAACTCCCCTTCATGCAGGCGAATTGCAGCCTGCAATCCGAACTGAGGACATATTTATAAGGATTTGCTCCGCCTCGCGGCTTCGCACCCCGTTGTTATGCCCATTACGCCATGTGTGTAGCCCTGGATGTAAGCGCCATGATGATTTGACATCATCCCCTCCTTCCTCCTCGGAAAAAACCGAGGCAGTCTGCTATGGATATTTAACATAGCACAGGGGTTGCGTTCGTTACGGCACTTAAGCCGACGCCTCACGACACGAACTGATGACAACCATGCAGCAGCTGTGTGACACCCTCGAAGGAGTCTCCGTTTCCGGAGATTTGCAGTCACATGTCAAACCCAGGTAAGGTTCAAGGTTTCGTATCCAATTAAACCACATGGCACGCTGATTGTGCGTTTCCCCGTCAATTCCTTTGAGTTTTAGCCTTGCGGCCGTACTCCCCAGGCGGAACACTTAACGCGTTAGCTTGCACCACCTGAAAAATTCAGATAGCTAGTGTTCATAGTTTACGGCTAGGACTACAGGGGTCTCTAATCCCTTTCGCTCCCCTAGCTTTCGTTCATCAGCGTCCGGTATATCCTAGATGCCTGCCTTCGCTTTTGGTATTCTTCTTGATATCAACGGATTTTACTCCTCCACCAAGAATTCTGGCAACTCCGAATAACCGCTAGTCTTTCAGTTTATCGAGCATCTCTGGAGTTGAGCCCCAGGCTTTAACCCGATACTTAAAAAACCGCCTACGATACTCTTTACGCCCAATAAATCCGGACAACGCTTGCACCCTACGTATTACCGAGGCTTCTGGCACGTAGTTAGCAGGTGCTTTCTAATAGGGTACCATCAAAATTTTTTCCCCTATCACAGTGGTTTACAACCCGAGGGCCTTCATCCCACACGCAGTATCACTGCATCAGACTTTCGTCCATTGTGCAAAATTCCCAGTTGCTGCCACCCGTAGGTGTATGCTCCGTGTCTAAGTAACATTGTGGGGGGCCGTGCTCTCACACCCCCTAGCCGTCGTCGCCTTGGTGAGCCATTACCTCACCAACTAGCTGATAGCGAACAGGCTCATCTTTCTGCGGCCGGTTAAGGCCTTTCTCCTTGCGGACTTATGCGGTATTAATTAGCCTTTCGGCTAGCTATTCCCCACAAAAAGGTAGATTCCTGTCTATTCTCACCCGTCTGCCGCTGAAGTTTATAAGGCCTTACGGCCAAACAAACCCCCGCTCGACTTGCATGCTTAAGGTATACTGCCAGCGTTCGTCCTGAACCAGGATCAAATTCTCAATAAAAAATTGAATTTTTAAACGTCACTCTCTGCCACATCTCAAACGACAAAAATAGTCAAAAAATAGTTATTTTGATATATGAAAAACTGCTTGAATTTCATATATCGCTGCTTCACTTTTTAAAGAGCTCCGCTATTGTAACAAGGCATCATTCTTTTGACAAGTAGTTTGTCAAAAGCACTTTCGGCCAACAAACTTCACGGAATACAGGTATTTTACCACGCCTAGTCTAGATATGCCACGATAGATTAAAACTTACCGGAAAAAACCGACTTTGCCAAATCTATTATCCAAATTCCTATCCCCTCCAAAAAGTTAGGTTGTGTCGGTGTTGTGGTCGGCGATTCCGTCGGCATCACTACCGGTTTATTCTGAACTTCCGTAGGAACCACTGTTTCAACCGCAGGACTTATATTTGTTTCGGTCAAAGGAACTTCCTTCAAGAGAGTTGATGCCGCTTTAGACCTTTTTACCCCTGTTTCCTGGGCTAAATTAGCCAAACCTCCCTTCGTATTTCCAACGAATTCATTTGACCAAGGTCCCGGCATGCATCCGTTCATCGCCCTCACTCTGAACCAGTAATTTGTGTTTTTGTTTAAGAACCCAACTCTGTAAGTACGAGTCCCGGCTTCTCCAATATTATCCGCTCCATAAATATATTTACCGGATTCTAATCCATACTCTAAAACGTACTTATCAAAAGGCTGGCTGGCATCGGTAAAATACAGTTTCACCCCATTTAAACCATCGGGGATAGCTGCGTATATTTCAGGGGCCTTAGCGCCGGGAGGCAACCTCGTACAGTTATTGTCGCTTCCGGTTGAGGTACTTCCCGAGCTGGAGCTGCTGGAGCTACTTGTTGTCGACGTTTGGCCAAAAAGTCCAAATATCGAAAAACCCGTTGTCGTACACGTCACCTTCCTGGTTCCGGTGTCCACGGTACAACTACTTAATAAATTCCACCCGGCTCCATCCCATCGGTATATCTTTAAACTTGACTCATCAATTCCTGACACGTCACTGCTTCCATAAGTTAGTGTTATAGATATCGGTTTCAAAAAGCTGGATATTGTCGTTGAAACGTCTGACAAGGCCTTCAAATCATATATATAACTTCCAATAGTCGAATAGCTTACCGGTGTTGAGGTAGAAGATATCACCGAAGTCTTATCTAATTGTTTGATCTGAAAAGTGGCGTCGGTTCCTGCAAATCCACTTGGAACACTTAAGCTGATCCCTGTCTGTCCTGAAGTTAAGGCTACGGTGCCACCACTAGTTGTTGTAACACTCACTGTGTTCTGAGAATCTACCGCCGCTGATCCGGTACACCCCGTCGTTGTAAAGGTATTGTCTGATCCTATCGTTTCATTCAAAAATGCATCGATTGACCTGACTCTATAGTGATATGTCACACAGCTACTTAATCCGGTCAAACTTACACTATGACTGGTTACTCTAGGTGAGGTATCGGTTTCCGAAGTAGTCGATCCGTAACTACTTGTCAGTCCATAATCGACTTTGGTAGAAGCTATTTCATTTGTATTCCAGCTTATTGCCACACTTGTGGAAGCGGGCGTTTCCACAATATTAGATATGGTTGGTGGCACATTATCTGTCGTAAAGTTTACTTGGTAGTCATTCAAATTTGGAGTTACTGTACCCGATCCGGTCAGGGTGTACTGCAACTGCAAATATTTTCCCAATGGGCTGGACACTGTTCCTCCACTAGCTAAGTCGGACGACCATGAAGACCAAGTTGAGTTATCGTTTGAGGTTCTGGTTTTCATTGTTAAGCTACTTGGCGCCGGTGTTGAGGTAGAAAAATTCAATATATCCCACCTTGTATTACTGACTCCTGAGGTCAACGCACACGTTGTGTAAGTGCCGGTAGTACTTGGATAGTTATAAACATTGATCCAATCTAAAGTTAGATCCGACCCTGCTACATTTGCGTTGTTGGATGCGATCGGGTAATAAGTCGAGGTGGTAGTGGCACTGTTCGTATTTACCAAAACATCATCAACGTAGAACTTTATATCTGTGGCATTCCAATCGATCTTATATTTATGAAAAGCACCCAAGTATGAAGTCCCCAAACTAACCTGAGTTTCACCTGATCCCAGCTGAACTCTAGTATTAAGTTGTCCGTTGTTGTGAGTGCTAAAGATTACATAGTTATTAAAGCCGGTCCCATCTGCCCACCCAATGTGTTGATCGTTATTACTGGTAAACTTAGCTCTGAATTCCAGTGTCTTTTGGGAAAACCCTTTCTTCCCCAACAAATAAGCTCCACCGGCGGAGTTATATACCAATAGATTTCCATTTGGCGTCGGATCATAAGTTCCACTGGTCCAAACTCCGGTCGTCCAAAAATCATAGGGTAAATATTTATACGGACTTGTCGGAGTCATAAAATCATCCCGCATCCCGGAAGTTAAGGCCACTTCACCACCACTCGTGTCCGTAATTTCGGTGTTTGTTTTGGTAACACACGATGGGTTAAGATCAGTGACACTGGATAATGTCTGTCCGGTAGTAACGCTTACCGACGAGCTCACTGCTGTGCTATTTAGTCCTATGTATCCAAAATAAACTTCATGTGGAGGCGTACTCGGAGTTGACGCATTATTCAGTCGGTAAAACCAAAGTATCCTGTCATCCTGTCTTGCGTAGTACATGATCGGTATGTCTAAAGATCTGTTAACTGTAGTTTGAAATGCAATGGGTGATGAAAAAGACGTCCCATCGTAAGTCACATAATAGCCGTTTCCGCAAACAGCCAAAGCCCCGGAAATAATATATGAAAAGTAAAGTTTGTTTTGATTGGAATCGTATGCCAAATCGAAAGTCGGATAAAGACAATGTGCTCCACCGGCCGAATAAATATTTTTTACCAAACTTACCGTATCACTGCTGTCAACCGAAAACAGGCTCTGTGTATCTCCATTGGTATTATCCAACCACCTTGCGATTCCAATATAAACTTTGTCTTGGCCACTGGCGTACACCGGCTTACTCAGCAATTGATCTTTTTGATTGTATCCGGATGCATTATTTACTGCACCTCCAAAAGTCACTCTTGCTGTCCAAGTTCCCGACCAATTATTACTTCCCGAGTTCCATGCCAACCGTCTATAACCATTAACTTCATTTTCATCAATATTGAAAAAATAAATATCGTTTGCTTTTGTTCCGGTACCACCCCTTATCAGGGCGGCATCCGCCGGATTTGAATAAGTACCGGTGTACCCATACAAAAGGTTGTAGTCGATTTTTGCCGGTCCAACCGCACTTCCGGCATCACTTACTCCATTCAGAGCTTTCCAACTGGAGGCCGATCCGTCCGAAGATGTATTAGTTAGAGTGATCATCGCTCCTCTGGACTCGGTCACCGATATTCCCGAACAAGTCTTATTCACACTCCAAAAAGCCGCCAACATTCCATTGGTGCCGGTATTTTTAAACTGTAACACCGGGAATCCGGTATTCACTGAAGTACAACCAGTTGCCGAGCCATCTAACGTCAGAGTAGTCAAACTTGGATCTGCGGTCAAATCCACTACATTGTTATTTTTATCCCTTCTTACAATGTATCTACTGTATGTAACTCCATCTGCCCCGGCATGTAAAACATGGACCAGATCGTTTATAGGATCATAGACCATCGACATTCTAATATTTACAATGCCGGTCAACAGCGTTTCCTTCCAAGTCGCCCCTTTATCATTACTGAATGCCCAATAGTATTCATTTCCGGTAGTTTGAAAATACGAAATATAGTGACCGAAGGAATCGATCATCAGAGGGTTCGACTGCGACCAAGACACCGCGTCTGCACTTCCCAAGCTACTATGAGCTGTTCCGATATTGTAATACGTCCCATCTGCATAAACCGATTTAGGCAAAACAAAAAGAGATATTGCTATCAAAAAAATTGACACCACAACTCTCCTGCTCAAGTACATACAACCATCATACCAATTCCCAGCCAATAATCCAGCAAAAAGTGCCTTATTTCATCATTCCCCTGGCCGCCATGATCCCCGTTGCCGCTGCCCCGGTAATTGATCCGGAAATCCCCGCAGCATCTCCGGCGGCATAAACATTTGGTAAAGTTGTTTCCATGTCAGGAGTCAAAGCTACTTTAGAAGATCTTAGTTTAACCTCAGGCGCATAAAGCAATGTCGACCCGGAATTAATTCCCGGCATTACACTGTCCAGTTTTTCTAATCCTTCCAAAATATTGACAACGATTCTATGAGGTAACGCCATCGATATGTCCCCCGGTGTTACGTCTTTTAAGCTCGGTCGGACTATTGATTTATTTAGTCTGCTCCAAGTGCTCCGTCTTCCTCTTTGCAGATCCTTTAGTCTTTGCAATATTGGCTTACCTCCTCCGATCGTTGTTGCCAACTTGGCGATAGACTCGGCATACTCGATAGAATTTTCGACGGGCTCGGTTAAATGGACTTCACAAACAAAGGCAAAGTTAGAGTTAAGAGATTTGTGGTCGGACAGAGAGTGGCCATTTACACATATATATTGTGGATATGTCTCCATCGCCACCAATCCATTCGGACAGCTACAAAATGTTCGCATTACGTCATCAAAAGTCTTTGTCCTAAGTTTCAGCACCACTTCATAAAGAGCCTCTGCATACTTCTTCATTATCGACCTGGGAAACTCCACCCTCACACCTATTTCCACCATATCATATTGATACTTGATGCCATGTTTTTTCCCCACATTTTGTAGCCAGGTTGCGTTTACCCTTCCGGGTACCAATAGCACCTTTTTCCCAAAATATTTGTTTCCCTTTTTATCCACCACACCCATGGTCACATTCTTCTCTACCAACAGATCTTTTATTTCGGTCCTATCAAACAAAGTCACCCCTTTGTCTAATAAATATTTCTGAAACTTGGCCACGACTTCTTTTAGTTTATCTGTCCCCACATGTTGAGCACGTCTAACCACCAATTCCACATCGTTTTTTTCTGCTTCGGCTACCAATAGTTCTACTTCTTCTTCGTTTTTTGGAAAATACTCTGAATCCACCCCAAAATCCGTGAATATTTTTTCAACTTCATTTAAGATTTTTTGGTAGTCGTCAGGATCGATCAAGTGGAAAGTTCTTTCATGAGACAGTTTGGGGGTGTAATGTAGCTTTCCGTCGGAATATGTCCCGGCACCTCCAAAACCTGTCATTACCTCGCTCGCTTTTCTCTCCTCCAACCTGGAACCCATGTCAAACAAAGCTATCTTTTTTCCGTCTACCTTTTTCAATAGTTCGAAACAGGCGAACATGCCGGCAGGACCTGCACCAACTATTAAATATTCAAACTTTTTTTCTTTCACAATTTAATATATCGAAAATTTACGGATTTGGTAGGTTGAATTGTCCAATCCTTATTTGGCCTATAATTTGACTATAAATGTCAAATTTAGTATACTAGGCACGCCACTTACCTAAGTGAGTACTTTAAAAAGGAGGTCGAGTATGGCTGACCTATTCATGATCAATGAAAGTCAACAAAGCTCGCAAATAATCAGTTTGAAGCTAAGTAACGCCACCGACCACTTTTTTGTTAGGCTCACTGGTGGATCGGGCAAAATTAGCTTCAAAGACGGTGTCCGCGGAATCACCTCACTCATGAAGGAGTTAAGCCAATTCAAAGGCATTATCATTTCAGGCGGAACCAGGATCATAAACAAACCCGATCTTAAGGTTCATCCATCAATTCAAGAAGTGGGCTCGTTCATCAAAGCCAAGAATCCCCACGTTAGAGTTTTTGGCATCGTCCCCCGACAAGAGGTTCTCCAGTTAAGAAAAGAAGGAGTTCTGGTACTTGAGGAAGAGACCCAATTCACAGTCATAAATCCCGATTTCGATGTAGTTCTCATCGTCCAAAAAAATGTCGACGACGGTTCTCCATGGGAAACGGAATGGCGGGAATCCTTCCGTATCGTTAGCCAGTTTAGGTCATACTCGGATTACCGGTGTGCTCTAATCGCTTACAATGGCGGGAACATTACCAAAGATGAAATTAGAGTCTGGGCAGCCTATAAATGGCCTGTCCTATTGATCAAAGACAGCGGTCGTGTCACCGACGAGCTGGCCAACAACCCCGAGTTTCTTAAGGAAAATCCGACAGTCTCTGTCATTTCCGTCGATGAGATTCGGTCCTCTCTTCGCCGTCTTGGCGCAAAAATCTGAGAAAAGGAGTTGCATATGCCTCATGTTGTTACCTCTCCGACCAAAGAAGTTAAGTTTATTGTGATCAACCGGGATGAAAATTTTCCCGGAGCCATGACTTTAATGGCCCTTCAGGCACCATACAAAAGCATCATCCGGTTCGCCGGCGGCTGCAAAGGTATGAAGCCGGAAGACAAACCGCAAATGCTCGAGTTCTTTCGTGTAGCTTGCGCGGGTTTCCGAGGCGTAGCCATGAGTGGCGCCACCAGCTCACTTAATTCTCTTAATGAAGTTGATCCAATGATCACCGATATCCCCGACTACCTGGCCCGTACCAATCCGGAGATCATCTCTCTCGGCACAGCACCGCGGACTGCCTGTATGGCTTTCAAAGAAAACATGCAGCTCCATCTCGATGACTGGGGTACCCGTCCCAACGGTGGTATGCGGTGTATTGTCCTCATTCAAGACGGTGGTGAAAATAAGCTCGAATGGAACGGGGACTTACCTGCCTATTTCTCGTTCATGAGCTCTTTACAAAAATACAGTGGTTTCCATCCGGCTCTCGTAGTCTGGAATGGTGGCCCTGTCACCATCGAAGAGGCCCTTCTCGCCAAAGACAAGGGCTGGCCGATCTTTGTCATTACCGGTACCGGCAGGGCCGCCGATAATGAGCTGGGTCCGGATCACTTTACCGGCGCCAATGTTTATCACGTTGATAAAGCTCATCCCGAGCTCCTAAACAACCTCCTTATCGCCAATGAAGTAATCTCTCTTTAGTACAACAACTGACCTCCTTAACCGGAGGTCTTTTTTTGTTAAGAAATTATCCCTCCACCCAAACATTCATCGTCTACAGAGTAAAACACTGCACTTTGACCGCTGGCTATTCCTCGTAAAGGTTTATCTAAAATTACCGTAAAAACGCCATTTTCATCTTTAACTCTCGATGGTACCAGTTCTCCACCGTGTCTGATTCTCACTTTCAAATTATTAAAATCCCATTTTGTTTTTGAGATCTTATTTATTTCCCTTACTTCAAACTGATCCTCCATTGCTTGTGAAGCCAAACCCACGACCAATTTATTTTCTTTAGCATCTTTGTCGATCACATAAAATACCGGCGTTTCTCCACTTTTTACATATTCCCTTTGAGCCTTAGGTGTCATCTCCCATCCACCTCTTTGACCTATGGTGTAAAACCATACCCCATCGTGACTTCCGATTACTTCCCCTTCCTTATTTACCACCATTCCCGGTTTTTCTTTTAATCT
>DASVZW010000066.1:0-3836 GCA_036391475.1 Patescibacteria group bacterium
ATCGTCGACACACAAGCCCCGAGTCTGCAATCACAAACTCACTTTGAAGGTTGGTACAACCAAAATCAAACATCTACTTTTGAATACTCCGACACCAACGGAGCCATATCTGGAACACCAGTCAGTTGTGTGATTTCCACCGAAGGTGAAAATCAAACTTGTTCAGTCACTCCCAACGTTTGTGACGCCGCCGGAAACTGCAATACTCAAACCGTCACTTCCAATGGAGCTAAAATAGACAAAACTCTTCCAACCAGCGCCATAACCACCCCATCAAATCAAGGCTCGGATTCCACCATATTCACAAATTCATGGACTGGTAATATCCTCGGCACCGCTACCGATAGTTTGAGTGGCTTGAGTAAAGTTCAAATCACCATCCAAAACTCTCATGAACAATATTGGAATGGTGAAGGTTGGCAAACAAACCAGTATTTACTCAACACTCAGGCGACCGATGAATCATTCGATACTTGGCAATATACCGGATTACAAAATCCGACCCCCGATTCATACACAATAGTTTCTCATGCCACTGATAATGCAGGAAATTTTGAGAATTCATATAAATTAACTGTTGTTCTCGACAAAACCATTCCCCAAGTTTCACTCAGTATCGATCCGGCTACACCTGATGCCCAAAATGATTGGTACAAAACTCAGCCGACAGTCACTCTTTCGGCCACCGATACCAACTTCGACAGGATCGAGTATCAATGGGACAACCAAAATGGTTCATGGACAACCTATGTCAATCCTTTTACGCCCGACAGCCAAGGTGCCCACACTTTGTATTACCGGGCTCTCGATAAAGCCGGTAATGTTTCGGATATTGGTATCAAAAATATTTCCTGGGACAATACCGATCTAAAAGATGGCCCACTAAACATGTGGGTTTCACCCAACCCCACTAGTGGAGATACCGCCTTAGTCAAGTGGGAGGCTGCTTCCGACAATGTTGGGATTGCCAAATACGAGATCCGTTGGTCGTTGGTAGGTAGTTCCACCTCATACACCGACACTGTCGGTCAGGAAATTAGGGAACACACCATCAATAATCTAACCGAAGGTAAGTGGAACGTGAACGTCAAAGCCATCGACGCCGCAGGTAACTGGAAAGATTCAAACGCCGATTTAATTGTCGACCGTACTTCACCCAACGCCCCTACCCTTAGTCTTGCCGGTCAGGGCAATGGATCAGCGACCCTTTCTTGGACCAAAGTTGACGACGCTGTTGATTACATCATCTGGTATGGTAATCAACCTGGACAACATTTATTCGGCGCCAGAGTCGGTAACACCACCAACTTTACCGTCCAAGGTTTGGGAGCAGGCAACTATTATTTCAGTGTGAAGTCCGTTGACCAAGCCCAAAATCAGAGTAGCTTTAGTAATGAAGTGAATACCGGAAATATTGCCGGCGCCCCCGGTGTTAATCCCGGCACTCCCGCCCAAGGCTTCACTCCGGAAGTAAAAGGTGCCAGTACCGAAGCAACTCCGTCGGGAACAGTGATCACTGTTACTCCATCAACGACTCCTCAAGTCCTCGGCATGGATAGCAATAGGAATATTAAAGATTACTGGTGGCTACTTCTTTTAATTCCTTTCACTTTACTCTGGAGACTTCTTTCCAAAAAGCTAAAATCATCTATGCCATAAACAACCATTGTAACGAGGTTACAATGGTTATAAGAGGAAACGCAGACTGGATATTTCAATAAAGGTTATTGAAAAGAAGTCGAGTAAGCTCTTATAATGATTTAGTTATGGCTCACCCTGTCCTGACGCTTTTCGCGCCGCACCCACACAACAACCATAAGGCAAAGATATTATGGCCAAGATCCTTGGCCATTCTTCTTGGTATCTTTATCATGGGACGTTCAATGATCGATATTTTTGCCGGGATAAAACCCGGAGTCCTTGGTTATGCTTCTCAAATCGATCCCTTAAAAATTGTTGCCTTAACCAATAAGGAACGTGAAGGATACAACTTGCCGGACCTCAGAATAAATCAAGAGTTGAATGCTGCTGCTTTGGCCAAAGTCACCGATATGTTTGAACACAATTACTGGGCCCATGTTTCACCCACCGGGGTAGAGCCTTGGTACTTTATTACTAAGGCGAACTACGAGTACCAACACGCCGGAGAAAATCTGGCCAGGGATTTTTCAAATCCTCAGGATATTGTTGTGGCTTGGATGGCTTCACCCACTCATCGGCAAAATATTCTAGACAGCCGATATCAAGATATTGGTGTAGCTGTTATGGATGGCTATATTAACGGTGTCGAAACTACTATTGTGGTCCAAATGTTTGGTACTACTCAAAAATCGGCCGCCCAAATCGCAGCTACCAGTGTCAACGCCACTGCCCTAGCCAGTGAAAATAAAATTTATCCCTCCACTGGAATTACTCCCTTTGATGCATCAAGAGCCTGGTCTTTAGCTTTTGTCATCGTAATTATTTTTGCTCTTTCTCTTGACTGGCTCTTTGTTTGGAGAAATAAGATCGTTAGAGTTTCCGGAAAAACCTGGGCCCATCTAACCTTCTTTATTACCTTGCTCGCCATTCTCTTTATTATTCGTCAAGGAATTATTCTATGAGCAAAATATCCTTAAGACAGCTATCCGATTATTTCTTGCTCCTTTTTATTACCGGATTATCTCTAATTTTGGTCCTTTTAGCCAACGGAAACAAACAAAATATCCGTTTTATCATTATTGGACTATCCTTTATATATATAATATGGGGCGTGATTCATCATAAAAAAGAAAAAACTTTAAACAAAGAAATCATATTCGAATACATCGCAATTAGTGTTCTAGGTTCCGCTCTTGTTATAGGTTTATTGTAGACAGGAAACTTGCATTCATACCGTATAATGGTGTCCTATGAAAGGAATCATTTTAGCTGGTGGTCGTGCAACTAGGTTGAGACCTCTTACTTGGGTGATCAGCAAACAACTTTTGCCGATCTATGACAAACCCATGATTTTTTATCCGATTGAAACTCTTATTAGAGCCGGGATAAAAGATATTTTGATCATTCTTGCTCCTGAGAACTCGGGATTATTCCTAAATCTTTTAGGAACCGGAGAACAATTTGGGGTGCATTTTAGTTATGCAATTCAAAAAGAACCCAAAGGTCTTGCTGAAGCTTTTATCATTGCCGAAGACTTTTTGGCCGGTGATGATGTCACTATGGCTCTTGGCGACAACATTATTGACGAAGATTTTTCCGAACAAATTAAATCTTTTAAATCCGGAGGACAGATCTACGTTAAAAAGCTTGACAAAATATCCGACGTCAAAAGATTGGGTGTAGTCGAGCTGGACAAAAATAACAAAGTTATTTCCATCGAAGAAAAACCTGAAAATCCCAAATCAATGTACGTTTCCGTCGGTTTATACACTTATGATAACGAAGTCGTCCGGATCGCTAAAAGTTTGAAACCCTCCGCTAGAGGCGAACTGGAGATCAGTGGCAATCCTAGTGTAAATAATACCTATTTGGAGAAAGGTAAATTAACCGCTTGTATCTTTGACAGTTACTGGCAGGATGCCGGTACTTTCGACAGTCTTCTTGAGGCAGGAAATCATATGCGCAAAGTCGTGGACGACAAAAATACCAACTTGAGGATCATGGTTACCGGTGGTTCCGGCTTTATCGGTAGTAACTTTATCCATTACTGGTTAAAAAATCATCCGAAAGATAAGATCATTAACTTTGATTCGTTGACTTATGCCGGTCATAACGAATCTTTGAAGGATATCGAAGGAGATCCCCGCTATACCTTTATCAAAGGTGATATCACTCACAAAGAAGAAGTAGAAAAA
>DASVZW010000067.1:0-2008 GCA_036391475.1 Patescibacteria group bacterium
GGTGGCGTCATAACTTGGGGTCTGGATGGATGTCTGTTTCTTTTTCCCAACTCATATTGGCAGAAGCTCTCCGAGAAGCTGGCCTCTCTTCCAATGACTCAACCGGCAGCTCGCAATCTAACCCGTCTCTTGGTACAGTCAGCGACCGAACTCAACCTCGACAGCCAGGGGAGAACTCTGATCCCGGATCACTTACGGGAGCAAGTTCAACTAAAAAAACAAGTGGTGGTAGCTGGAGCCCTGACCAGAATTGAAATCTGGGACCGCGATATCTATCACAAGCACCTTGACTTAATAGCGCAACAAATTAATCAAGCCGATGATGCCATCGCTAACTTAGGAATATGAACAACTCCTTGATACCACGACACTACTCAGCCTACAGAGGCGAAATTTCTAAACTATTTGAACTTTCAAAAGGAAAAAAATTTTTAGATCTGACTCTTGGAGATGGAGGTCATACCGAGGAAGCCTTAAAAGCAGGATGTAGAGTAGTAAGTGTCGATGTCGATCCCGAAGCGATCGAACGGGCTCTCAGTTTTGTTCCCGACAATTTCAAATCGATCGTAATTGATATAGATTCCTTACCATCAAGTATCGACCAAGACTTTAATTGGTTGATCATCAGAACCAACTTCGAAAAAATTGGTGAAATTGCCCAAAAACTAAATTTACCTAAGTTTGACGGCATAATGGTGGACCTTGGTCCCTCTCAATTCCAAATCTTGTCTCCCGATAGGGGATTTAGTTTTCAAACTGATGAACCATTAGACATGAGACTCGACAAAAATCTTGGGGTTACCGCCAAAGATCTGGTAAATGCTTTAAACGAAGGTGAATTGGCAAATTTATTTCTTTTGGGTGACGAAACTTGGGCAAAACCGATGGCCAAGGCCATTGTCAAAACCCGAACTCTTCGACCTATTACTACCACCAAGCAACTTGCCGATCTTGTTTATTCAGTGAAGAAAGGTAAACCCGGTCGTATTCATCCTGCCACTCAAGTATTTATGGCTTTACGTATGGCAGTCAATCTTGAAAGAGAAGTGATCGAGAATTTACTACCTCAGCTCCCCGGATTGATGAATACCAACGGAATCCTAGGGGTCATCAGTTTTCATTCGGGAGAAGACCGTCTGGTCAAAGACTTCATCAAACAGTCGGAAGAAAAAAATATTCTTAGCGCTATTAACCAAAAACCTATTGAACCAACATTAGAAGAATTAAAAATTAGTCCTAGAACCCGTAGTGCCAAACTTAGACTCGCTCGAAAAATTGTTAAATAATAAGATCACCGTAGGCTTATCTGTCGGTGCCCTCTTGATCCTTGCCGCTGCCAACTTGGTCGGTACCAATGCTCTAGCCACTCAAGGCTATACCGTTGCTAATATGGAAACCAAAACTTTAGCCTTGGAAAAAGAGAACCGTGATCTTCAGGTAAAAATTGAAGAATCTACTCAACTCCAAGCCTTACAAAACAACGCGCAATCTAATGGCTACGTCATGGACCATGATATAGTTTTTATGCCCACTCCTCCCGCCACTGCGATGCGTTAAGTGGGTATAAATGGCTTACTTAAATCAATCAACGATAACCACCAAACGTCTCAGGACGATCATCCTAGTGATTCCCATACTCACTCTTGGACTGATAATCCGTCTTTTTTACTGGCAGATCATCAGAGGTCCGGAGTTGCAAACAAAAGCCAATCGTCAATACGAAACCACCACCTATTTAAAAGCCAAGAGGGGAGACATCCTTGATTCGGAAGGAAACGTCCTTGCCGGTACCAAAAACTTGTACAACCTTTTTGTATATAAACCACAGCTGGAAATTTCTTCTTTGGATCTGATCAACAAAATTTCGGCCTATGTTACGCCCGACAAAGAATCGACCAACGAAGGCGATCTAAAAAGTTACCTGCTAGGCCGCCTTTCCCTGGATTCCAACTGGGTCTCTCTTCTTCATTACGTCACTCCGGATGAAAAGAAAGCCATTGAGAGCTTA
>DASVZW010000068.1:0-2091 GCA_036391475.1 Patescibacteria group bacterium
GGGGCATGTTTAAATTTTCAACCTTGGCACGACCGACATCCATGAGCCAACCAACTTTCTGCCCTTTAAAGGTTTCACCCCAGACAGTAACTTGATCGCCTACTAATTGATCCAGGTCGATAACGGAACTGGTGAGATAAACGGTCTGACTTGGACCACCCGGACGGACGAGCTTGTGAGTACCTTCACCATTTAGACCACCTTTGTCGATAACGCCGGTTGCCTTATCCTTGAAACTGGTTTCGTCGGTAGAGCCAAAAACGTCGCCAACTTTGACACCGGTAGAGGGAATCGTAGCTTGGACATTTCCGGAAACACCGCTGCCGGAAGCCTTACTGGTTTTTACCCAAGCTCCGGTAAAGATACCTGCACCAATTGCAACCACAAACAAAATGATTACCGGCACCAGGCTCTGTTTGGACATAGTAGTGTTTTGATTTAATTTATTATCGGAAAAGACTGGGCTCACTGGCTTTGTTACCTGAGTAACATTTTGGTCAAGATCAATCTTTTTAATTTCCATAGTTAAAGTTTATCAGATTTGAGATGAAGGAGCGAAGAATTTCAACTCCTTTTCCACGAAAGTATCTAAGTTCCCATCGAGAATAGAGTCCGGATCGGTCGATTCATAATCGGTCCTTAAATCTTTTACTAATTTATATGGATGAAGTACATATGATCTTATCTGTCGTCCCCAACTGGCTAGCTGTTTTTCGCCTTTTATTTGTTGAAGCTCTTCTTCTCTTTTTGCCTCCTGAATTTCCCAAAGCTTGGATTTGAGAATCTGCATGGCGATCTTCCGGTTGGCATCCTGATATCTTTGGGTCTGACATTCGACAACAATTCCCGTTGGTTTATGTTTTATTCTGACTGCAGTACTAACTTTATTGACATTTTGACCACCGGCACCGGAGGAGCGGCTGGCTTCAAATTCGATATCCTCATCGCGGATAACGATGTCGTTTTCTTCGGGCAAGATCGGTGAAACTTCAACCGCTGCGAAGCTAGTTTGGCGGAGTTTATCGGCATTAAAAGGAGATTGACGGACTAACCGGTGAACACCCTTTTCATGTTTTAGAAAACCAAAAGCGTAACGGGCATGAACAATATAGGTGACCGACTTTATACCGGCTTCTTCCCCTTGTGAATATTCAACCATTTCATATGGCCATTTCTTCCGTTCAAAATATCTAACATACATTCTGGATAGCATGTCGGCCCAGTCCATAGCTTCGGTTCCACCTTGGCCGGCGTGAATAGAAATAATGGCTTCAGAAGAATCATATTTCCCCGAAAGATAGGTGACTAATTCGATCTGATCCAGATGTTTTAATAAAGACTCCTTTAAGATAGTGATGTCTTTATCCAAACTGTCATCGCCAGTATCCCTGCTTAGAGCAACCAAATCTTTCAAGTTATGAAAGTCACTGAGTAAGTTTTCTACCTGTTTTACGGTATCGCGGAGTTGAGACAGATTAGACATGACTTTTTTGGCATTATCCTCATCACTCCACAAATCAGGCTTGGCGGATTCCTGTTCCAGCTTTGAGATCTCGGCCTTGAGAGAAGTGATATCAATCTTCTTTTGGAGATCGGCAAGCCGGCTTTCGATATCATCGAAATTAATTTGAATATCGGAAATCATATTTGTATTTTAGCAGTGATTGAGCTTGGTAGCTTTGATAGTTGACTAGGGGTATATACTAGGTCGTTTGGTTGAAGTAAGATTAAAATAGGTAAATTATCATGTCAAAAATATTTAGCTTCATTAAACGTTTGTGGTGGCTTATTTTGATAGGCGCCTTAATTGGTGGTTTTGTTGCCTGGAAAATCGACTCCGCTAAGGCGGCTGCAGTAAAAAGTAAAACTTATACGGTTAAAAGAGACAATCTAATTGATTCACTGACTATTTCAGGGCAAATTGATTCTTTTGAAAAAGCTAATCTACAGTTCCAAACATCCGGTTTGCTGGCTTGGGTCGGGGTGAAAGAAGGAGATTATGTCAAAAAATATCAGGTAGTAGCTTCTTTGGATAAAAGAGAGTTACAGAATCAAATGACACAACTACTTAATACGTATTTGAAAACCAGA
>DASVZW010000069.1:0-27110 GCA_036391475.1 Patescibacteria group bacterium
GGTGACTGGAATGTGGATAGAAGCAGAAAAGTGTTTGAAGTGGCTAAGAAATTGTCCGGCAGGCCGGACGTAATAGTGATGGAAGCAACTAATACCGGTTCTGAAAAAGCTTATTTGGGTAAGAATGAAAGTGATGTGAGAGACACTTTTATGGAATTGGTAAAAGAGTCGGATAATGAACTGATCGTATCGGTAGCGCCAATAAACAATTTGACCAGATTGAGAAGCATTATGGAGGTGGCTGAGGCAACCGGAAGAAAATTAGCTTTGTCTTTCCCCCATTCAGAACTAGCGCTACAACTGGCCGCAGCTAAAAAATTGGCACCAACAGGCGCGGAGGGATTTGAAGATGTACTGCCGTATGACATTGGGAATGACCGGCTAACTGTTTGGGCAAAACAAATGACTTCGCCAAGAACTTTCCATAAAGCCTTGATAGAAATTGCCAATAGAGGAAACTTGGGCGCCTTAACACACGAAAGATTGTCGAGAGAAAACGGTAAATGGATCGTGGTGGTTTCGCCATTTGACGTTTTGGAAGATCAGTTCGATGGTTTGAGAATCAACACCGGAATGAAAGTGGTTTGGATGGCGAGTTTCCCCTTTGATCAGGACCAAAGATATTTTATTGGTGCCAATAATGAATGGATGAGGAGGTCGAAGAGAGTTAAGTTTGTGGCCGATATGGAGGTTGAGGGACAAGGTGGAAGAATAAAGTCAATGTTGCACGGAACAGGAGTTCTTCATGTTTCCGGCCACGCAACAGCCGAAGAAATGGTAGCGATAACTGACATTTTGGTAGGGAGGGACCGTAAGAATATTCCAGTAATCATTAATCACACCGAAAATCCCGAAGAAGCCGGCAGGCTACTATCCAGCAGACTGGGTGATAGAGTAAAAGTGATCTCCAGATTGGATAGATATGATCCGACGGATCCAATAGCGCATCCCGGTTTTTATTTTCCATTGATTTAAACCAACAATAATATTTGTCTAATTTATTACTAATCCTTGACTTGCTCTTGTTAGTTGGTATATTGAAGATATGAATAAATTGTTGATCGTGGAAGATGATGTGCTTCTGGACGAAGCATATAGAAGAAAGTTTGGAAGTATTTATGACGTAAGAATTGCAGTAGATGGTGAAGGCGGAATAAAAACGGCGATATCTTGGGAACCTGACCTAATTTTATTGGATATTTATTTACCCGGGAGACTTAACGGATTGGATGTACTTCAAGCCATTAGGAAAGAAAGAAAACTTGAAAAAACACCGGTTTTGGTAATCACTAATTTACCCGATGCAATTGAAAGAGTAATGGCGATGGGAGCCACAAAATGCTATATGAAGACCGATGTAGATCTAAATGGAATTGAAACAGATATTGATGAATTGTTAGCGAAGCAAGAAAAATAAGAATTTAGCTCTAATTGTTAATGAGAATACGTTTGGGGAGATTTGGTTCGGATATTAAGATCACTAAATCATATCTACTGGCGATCTTTTCAGTGATCATACTTTTTTTGGGATCGGTGGTGGTTTGGAATTACGTAAATGACACGGCGAAGTCGGAAAGAGCCGAGGACTTCGAATCCCTTACGGAAGATCAGATAAATAGTTTCAAAAAAATAGCCGACGAAGCAGTTAACTTTTTATACGATTTGAGAGGCGGCATAACTTTGGGGGAGATGAATGGTACAAAATGGAGAAATTTTATGTTTGCTTCCGGTTTGGAGCAAAGATATCCGGGGATAATGTCTTTTTCTTATGAAGAGATAATAAACAAACAAGATGAGACAAGTTTTGTAGATAAACTCAAAAAAGAAGAGACTGCCTTAGCATATTCTTCCTATGTAATATTTCCCAGCTCGTCTAATGCGCAGAAGTACCCGATTAAGTATCTTTATACTTATGACCAGGATCTATCACTCCTTTTGGGTTATGATGTCGGCACTTCAGAAATACAACTTGCAGCTATAAGAGAAGCGGTACTGAACGGGACGCCATATATGACGACTTTGTTTAGTCTGGGGAATGTAGTTCAAAATAGTCAGAAATCAGATTATGTGATAACTTTGCCGGTTTATTCGAATGTATTGGCTTTGGAGTTGTCTCCAAGTGAAAGGCAAAAGTTCTTGGTCGGGTTTGTAAATGTTTGGATCAAGCCCGAAAGTTTGTTTGGATACGTGGCTAAGGACAACAGCGGATTGGTAAGTAACTTGGCCTATTCAGTAAAAGACGGTGATAAAGAAGTTTTCTCATATCAACAAGATAAAGTAAATTTGAGTTTAAAAACATCGAAAGAAATAAATATTTATGGAAGAGATTTTACGGTGGATTTTTCCGGAGTTAAGACGGACGTAATATCCAGTTTGATCGATAATCTGCCTACATACGCTTTTATAGTTTTGCTTTTGATGAATTTGCTTTGGGATCTGACGATGTTGGGAATGATAGTGGCCCGTAAACGGGCACAAAGGGCAGCCGATCTGGCAACAAAAGACCTCATCAAATTCAAGCAGGCGGTTGACGGTGTGTCCGACTTGGTAATAATCACCGATCCCGACGCAAAAATTTTATATGCTAATAACGCTTCCAAAAAAATTACCGGGTATGACAAAAAGGAGATAATTGGCAAAAATCCATCGTTATGGGGCAAAAGAATGGATACAGACTTTTATGAACACTTTTGGAAGACATTAAAAGTTGACAAGAAAGTATTTAATGGAGAGGTAACAAATAAACGTAAGAATGGTGAAGTATATGAGGCGGAACTGAGTGTCTGGCCGATCCTAGGAGAGAAAAAAGAGCTGATTTATCTGGTGGGCATTGAGAGAGATATAAGCAAAACAAAGGCAGTGGAAAGAATGAAAACGGAGTTTATATCATTGGCAAGTCATCAGCTGAGAACACCTTTATCGGCGGTGAAGTGGTTCGGTAAAATGTTGGCAGATGGTGAAGCAGGCCCGTTAAGTAAGACACAAGCCGAGTACTTAAATAAAATAAACGAAAGTAATGAAAGAGAAATACAACTAGTTAATTCACTGCTTAACGTAAGCCGGATCGAATCAGGCAAAATTAAATTATCACCCAAACCGACAGACATAAGATCATTAGTAGAAGCGACTGTGAGTGATGTCCGTGTGGGTCTTAACAACAAAAAACGGAAAATCTTGGTGGACATGCCAAAAGATATTCCTCTGGTTGAAGTAGATCCGGACTTGATGCGACATGTATATATGAATTTATTGATGAACGCAGTCAATTATTCAGACGAAAATGACTCGATAAAGATCGATATTTCACTCAAAGATGGAGAGATGATAACCAAAATATCCGATACAGGAATTGGCATACCCGCAGCCGAAAAAACCAGAATATTCGAGAAATTTTTCAGGGGTAGCAACGCTCTAAAAAAAGAAACAGATGGCAGCGGTTTGGGATTATATCTGACAAAGACAATCATCGAATCATCAGGGGGAAAGATTTGGTTTGAGAGTAAAGAAAATATGGGAACAACTTTTTGGTTTACGATTCCAATTGAGTCGGGAAAGATGATCTAATCAGGTAGGACGTAGAGAGTTGTGGATTTTTATACTATGATTAAAGGTGATGAAAGTTTTAGTGGTAGAAGACGATAGCTTTTTAGTTAACGCCTATAGAATAAAGTTTGGCAGGCTGGGTTATGAAACAAAAATGGCCGTTGATGGGGAATCGGCATTAAAAATTTTATCGGAGTGGACTCCAGACGTAGTGATCCTAGACTTGGTAATGCCAAAAATGGATGGATATGAGTTTTTGGAAAAAATGAGGGCTGTCCCAGAATATAAAAACATTCCGGTTTTAGTATCAACAAATTTGGGTCAACCGGAAGATGTCGATAGAGCAAAAGAATTGGGAGCAAATAACTATGTGATAAAAGGAAATTTATCTTTATCAGATCTGGTTAATAAACTTGAGGAATTAATCCCTAAGAAAAGTACTTAATAAATGGTCGACAATACTGCCCTATATAGCGCTTTAGCAGAGTTACAGGTAGTTGACAGAAAATTACTTGATGAAGTTTGGGAGGAAGCCCGAGAATCAGGTGATCCTCTGTCGGAGTTGTTGCTGGAAAGAGATCTAATATCCGATGAGAACTTGGGATTATTGGTGGCGGATATGCTTAAGGTACCCTTTATCAGGCTCGAAAAAAATGTATTAAATAGGGAAATTTTACAAATAATCCCGGAGGAGATGGCCAGGGCAAGAAGGTGCTTGGTTTTTAAAGTCGACAATGAGGGAACCCATATAGCCATGGAGGACCCAACCGATCTGGCGACGATCTCGTTGTTAAAAAATAAGATCTCCGGACCGATAAAAATATATTACGCTACCGAGAGAGATATAAAATTTGCCTTGTTCGCCTATCGACGAGAAGCATCCGAAGTATTTGAGGAAATGATCAATAGGCATGTTGGTGAGGCAAAAAGCCAACCGGAACCAGAGGCCCCGATCATAAGAATCGTGGGGATGATGATCATCTATGCTTATCAAAGCAGGGCATCAGATATACACATCGAACCATATGAGGACTACATCCAGGTCCGTTTCAGAATAGATGGAGTGTTACAGGATGTAATAAGACTGCCTTTGGATCTTCTAAATCAGATTGTCAGCAGAATAAAAATAATGTCGAGCTTGCCCACAGATGAACATTCGATGGCACTTGACGGAAAATTTGTTTTTACGGTGCCCGATGTAGAAGATGTTGATGTCCGGGTATCGATAATCCCTTCCACTACCGGAGAAAGAATTGTAATGAGACTATTAGCAGGGAACATGCGGCAATACGCATTGTTGGATTTAGGTTTTTCCGATGAAGATATAAAGAAAGTGCGGGAAGCATACAGTAAACCTTACGGGATGTTGTTGTCGACCGGACCAACAGGTTCGGGAAAGACAACCACGATGTATGCTTTCATAAAAATTCTCAACCGGAGGAATGTAAATATCATGACGATCGAGGATCCGGTCGAATATCAAATGAGAGGAGTGAACCAAATTCAGGTCAATGCCAAAACAAATTTAACTTTTGCGGCCGGACTGAAGTCAATTGTCCGACAAGATCCAAACATTATTTTGGTAGGTGAAATTAGAGATGAAGAAACTGCAAATATTGCGGTCAATGCGGCCTTGACAGGCCATTTGGTATTGTCGACACTCCACACAAATGATGCTGCTACCACTATTCCGAGATTGTTGGAAATGAAGGTAGAACCATTTTTGGTGGCTTCCTCGGTGAATATGATCGTGGCTCAAAGATTGGTGAGGAAAATTTGTACGAGCTGTAGGGTAAGCAAGGTGATTAATCTGGAAGAACTAATAAAAGAGCTACCCGAAAAGGAAGTAATTCAGCATTTGGAAAAAGAAGCGGAGGGAATGAGAGTTTACTATGGTAAAGGTTGTGGGGTTTGCAGACATACAGGTTACGTTGGCAGAATAGGAATTTTTGAAGTTATGCCGGTTACCGAAGATATCAGAAAAGCGATCGTTGATAAAAGTGACGCCGAAGTTATAAAGAAAATAGCCATATCCGAAGGGATGCAAACGATGTTGGAAAATGGTTTGGATAAGGTAAAACTGGGGTTAACAACGGTTGAAGAGTTATTAAGGGTCATTAAAGGCTCATGAGAGTATCAAGGCTTGATAAATTGTTCTTAACGAAACATTTAGCGACAATGATCAAGGCCGGAGTGCCATTATCCGAAGCCCTAAATACGGTTTCGGAACAAGCAACGCCAGATTTAGCCACTTTGTTGAAAAAAATAGAAGAGGATGTGGAGAATGGAATGAATTTGGCTACTTCGATGAAGAAATATCCAAAGGTATTTGATACTTTTTATGTGAGTTTAATTGCTGCCGGAGAGGCGTCCGGTACCTTGGAAGAGAATTTAAGATTTTTGGCAATTCAATTAAATAAAGACTATATTTTGTCAAAAAAAATATCAGGGGCGCTATTTTATCCGGGATTGGTAATAAGCGCGACAGTGATAATGGGGACCATCATATCTTGGTTCGTCTTGCCTCAATTGGCTGATCTGTTTACCTCTTTTGATGTGGCACTACCTTTATCGACAAGAATTCTTCTGGGTTTCGCGGCTCTAATGAAGAATTATGGCGGTTTAATCATTTTTGGAATGATCGGTTTGGTATTTTTATTAGTTTTTATACTGAGAATCAAACCCATAAGATATCTGTTTGATAGTTGGATAATCAAATGGCCTTTTGTAGGGAAAATAGTAGTAGACGGAGAGATGGCCAGATTTTCAAGGAATCTTGGAACTTTACTTTCAAGTGGTATCCCGGTGGTAAACGCTATGGAGATCACCAGGGATACTTTGAGTAATTTAAGATTCAAAAAAGATCTGAAAGAGATAATAGAAAAAGTTTCAGAAGGTAAAAATATTTCTCTTGCCATGGATACAAAAAAACATTCCGAGTTTTCCAGAATGTCTACAAAAATGGTAGAGGTTGGTGAAAAAACCGGTAAGCTCGATGAAATATTGATATATCTTTCAGATTATTACGAGGAAGAGATCGAAGACGTCAGTAAAAATCTGTCCAACATTCTTGAACCGATATTGCTTTTAATTATCGGTGTGGTGGTGGCCTTTGTAGCTTTAGCAATAATAACCCCGATTTACTCATTAATAGGCGGGATTAAATAGAATGAAAGGCTTTACGATAATCGAATTGATCATCGTAGTTTCTTTGGTAGGAATATTGACTGGGGTGGCGACACCCTTTTTGTCAGCCTTTATTTTAAGGGACAACTGGCACGTAGCCAGTGACAGAATAGTGTCGGAGTTAAGAAAGGCCCAGGCCTATGCCATGGATGGTAAAACAGTCGCCGGAAGTAACGTTTGGGGAGTATGTATGATAGGCAATACATTTAGATTGTTTAATGGAAACTGTAACAGTCCGAACCAGAATGAGGATTATTTAATTCCCAACGGGGTATCGATTACCGGATTAACAACACTAACTTTTGGAAATTTACGAGGAGAACCGTCGACTACATCTTTTTTAAATATCTCCACCAATTTAGGAACAACTACGATTACGTTGAATGCGGCTGGGATGATACAAAGTAATTAAATAAAGTGAACCTAGTAAATGTAAAAGCAGATCGACATCAGAGAAAGAGTATGGGCTTTGGGTTGGTGGAGCTGATCGTGGCTATCGGAATATGGGTGGTAGTGGTGTCTTCAGGAACGGTTTTTATTTTGGGTGGTTTTCAGGTAAACAGGTTGGCTGATGAACAAAGTAAAGCCAGCTCATTGGCTCAAGAAGGTTTAGAAGCCAGCTATTCAATAAAGAAACAAGGTTGGGATACACCGTTCTTGGCGATTAACTGTACTTCCGGGTGTGGAGTGGGCAGTGTGTCGGGGACTTGGCGATATTTAGGCAGCAATAATGTCATTGATAAATATACCAGACAGGTTTTTGTTTCACCGGTAAGTAGGGATGGCGGCGGTAATATAGTTTCTTCCGGTGGATCCGATGACCCAAATACAAAGAAAATCACTTCAACGGTGAGCTGGAACTTTTCTCCACTCCGTAATGAAACGGTCAGCCTAATTAATTATGTAACAAATTATAAAAAGCATATTATCGGGAATTGGGCATTACCCCTGGTCGACAGCAACTATAATTTTTCGGGAAATGAGAATGTAATTGGACTGGCTTTGTCGGGAAACTACTTATACGTATTAAGGCCCTCCAGTGGTAATGATATAAATGTTCTTGATGTATCCAATACATCAACTCCGGTATTGGTGGGGACATTAGCCATTAGTGGATCGACGACAACAGGGATAGTGACCGACGGCACATATCTGTATATCTCCGATGCCAATAATTCCTCCGAGTTAAGGATTGTGGATGTAAGTAATCCAACTTCGCCAACACTAATAACTTCTTATAACGTGCCGGGAAATTCTAATGCCAATGGTTTATTCCAGACAGGAAATTATGTCTATTTGGTTAGGAACCATTCCGGTTCGGGGGCCGAGTTCGTAGTCGTTGATGTTTCCAATAAGTTATTACCGATTACCGTAGGAAGTTTGTCACTAAGTGGAAGCGCTAATCAGGTAGTGGTGATGGGTAATTATGCATATGTTGCCGACGCGGACAGTGCTGCCGAATTGCAGGTGATCAATATTTCAAATCCGGCTGCCCCGGTTTTGACGGGAACATTAAATTTACCGGGCACAACAAGCGCTTTATCTGTTGCAGGATTTGGAACGACAGTTTTGGTAGGAAGGACCGGAGGCTCGATGAATATTGCAGATGTAACCAATCCGGCCTCCCCGGTATTGCTATCAACTTATACAGGAAGTGGCGGAAATATTAACTCTATAAGCTTAGGAAATAATAACCAATATGCTTTTATGGCGACGACTTCAACCAGCCAGGAATTTCAGGTGGTTGATGTGAGCAATTTATCCTCACCAACTCTGTTAGGTTTTATGAATATGGCGGCCGGATTAAGCTGGGTCATATATGACCCAAATACAGATAGGGCATTTTTAGGTTCTATGGATAATGCGGATGAAATATTTATTTTGAAACCATCATAATGAATACGAACAAAGGATTTAGTTTAATTGAGTTGATCTTGTACGTGGCAATTGTGGCAATTTTTATAACAGGAGTAGCCACTTTTGGTTGGAATGTAATTAATACGAGAGTAAAAAACCGGGTTTCACAAAGCGTAATCAGTAATCTTAGAATCGCCGTCCAGAGAATCGAATTCGAAATTAGGAACGCAAGTTCAATAAATAGTGTCGGTATAGGCTCTTTATCACTCGCTTATACAGACCCGGCCAGAAACCCAACAATAATTACTTTATCTTCGGGAAGAATAATGATCGGATGGGGTAGTAGCGGAAGTTGTCCTGTCAGTTCTCCGTGTCCTTTGACTTCAAATGAAGTTAATTTTACGAAACTAATATTTACCAATATGAGTGGTGGAAGCTTGTCGGCCAATGTGAGATATGAGTTAGGGGCAGCGGGTGCTGTCAGTGGAAGTAAAGAATGGTCTTATGCAAGCTCCGCTACCAACAGTGCAGAAATTAGAAGCTATTAGGTGTGATTAAATGGTACTGTGAGGAAAAATAATAATGGATATGTGGCAATAACCACAGTCCTAGTAGTCGGAGCGGTATTGCTAACGGTAGGTGTGGCTTTAACGATCAATTCAATTAACGAAGCACAAATATCACTGGCAGAAACTAAAAAAGAGGCCGCTTTGGCTTTGGTAGAGTCTTGTGTACAAGATGGTCTATTGAGAATAAATAAAAGCAATAGTTTGCCGGCGACGATAACTTTACCTCAAGGGACGTGCAATGTTACTATTAATTCACACATCGGAAATGCCTGGATATTCAGTGTTTCAGGTGTTTTTGGGGGGTTCAAAAAAAATATTCAGGTATCGGCGAGTAGAACATCTACGATCGGAATAACTAATTGGCAGGAAATGTAAATGAAATCAGTAGTTTATTTAAATAAGAACAAAGTTTATTTTGACGGTAGAGCTTTCGATTGGGATAAAAACACATTAGGAGATATTTTTTTGTCAATAAAAAAAGACCAAAAACTAAGCGACATAAGGATCGTTTTGGGGAGTGATGTGAGCTATGTAGTCGATTTTAAGGTTGAAGATGCTTCTAAGGTAAAGAGAGACGAGATATTAAAGATGGCCAGATCTTGGTTACCATTTGTGGTGACCGATGAGTGTTTTGACTGGAAGATGATAACGCTGGGAGAAGCAGATGTTTGGATACAAGTTGTAGCACTTGAGCCGGAGTTATTGAACATCATTAGACAGGCAACAGAAAAATCAAATTTGAAAGTTGAATGGGTAATTCCGGTGGGGATAGTATTGGGATCAGTATCGATCGGCCGAGAGGTTCCGATTTTAATTAAATGGAGAGGTAAAGAAGAACTTTCGGTATTGGCTCAGCGGGGGTTAGTAGATTTGGTGACCACCGAAAATAATGACTCAATAAATAATTATGCAAGACAGAAATGGCATCTTGAAGTAAATCCTGAGGAAATATTGTTAACAGATAGTAACTTTAAGTTTGAGGAGGTAGTGATGTCGGCAAGGGTAAGAGGAAGTGACGCCGACATTTTGGCTATAAGTATAGGGAATAACGACAAAGGAGTGGGAGAGTTCGTTCCACCCGGGATTGTGGATCTGGTAGAGAGAGGAGAAAGTGCTGCCAGAGAAATAATGATCATAAAGAAGCCGAACGAAGGTTCGTTGATAAGACCGGTGTACATAGTGATATTGCTACTCTCATTGATAACTATGTTGGGAGTATTGTTTTGGCAGTATCAATTCCCGACAAAAATTGTGCCATCGATTCCCGTTTCTCCCAATAGCGTAACCGTTCCGGCAACGACTGATGTTCCGGTAGCGACGGCGGCGGCCGGTCCAATTGATTTCACCTTATATAGAGTTCAACTGCAAGATGCGAGTGGTTTAACCGGGGCATTGGTAAACGAGAAGAATATTTTGTTACAAGAAGGCTTTGTGAATATCGATATGGCTACTGCCTCAGCTCAACAACCACAAACACTGGTGGCATATAAGGCAGGGACTCCGGCCGAGGTGGTGGCTCTGGTAATAAATTCTTTGAGAAGCTATGAAATAAGTAATGTACTTTATCTTGCAAACAATATTCCTTATGATATATCGGTCGTTTTGGGAAGCACGATTAAAAAATAGTTGCTAAATCTTGCAATTTTATTTAATATTAATTAATGAAACGAGTAAGAATGACGCAAAAAGGTTTTACGTTGATTGAGTTATTGGTGGTAATTTTGATCATATCGATATTGGCGGTGACGGTATTTGTGGCTTTGAATCCGGTGGCAAGGTTTAAGGCAGCGAGAGACAGCAGGAGATGGGTTGATGTTGATAGTATCCTTACCGCTGTTCACGAATACATTGTCGATAACAATGGAACAATTCCCGCAGGTATCACTACTACCGAACAACAACTGGGGACTTCGGCAACCGGCTGTAACAATTCCCCATGCAATGTGCCTCCGACGGCGGCGGCATGTGTCGATCTTTCGGGACCGTTGGCAGCATATCTTAAAAAAATTCCTACCGATCCACTTTCGGGAACAGCTGCGACTACGAACTATAAAATAGTTAAAGATGCCAACAACATCATTACTGTGTCGGCTTGTGCTTCAGAAACTGCCGGTGTTCAAGTATCTGTTTCCCGGTAACAAGACTAAGTTTTTCTCAGCGTTCTTTTGATAAAATGGGTGTCATGCCAAAAAGAAAAGTCAGGCGCGCAGTTATCACTGCAGCAGGATTAGGAACCCGTTTTCTACCTGCAACGAAGAACTTACCCAAGGAAATGCTTCCGATCGTAGATACACCGATCATCCATTATGTGGCTGCCGAGTGTGTGGAGGCGGGAATCGAAGAAATAATCTTGGTAATTAGACCAGGTAATGAAGCGGTGATGAACTATTTCACACCAAGTAAGCAGCTTGAAAAAATGCTTAAAGAGGCAGGTAAAGAAAAACAACTTGAAAAATATTACGAAGTGGCGGAGAGAGCAAATTTTGTTTTTGTACACCAAAAATCGGGTTTGCCTTATGGTAATGGCAGTCCAATTTTAACTGTAAAAAGCTTAGTAGAGGATGAACCGTTTGTGGTTTGTTGGGGAGACGATTTGGTGCTAAATTCTGATGGGGTGGGGGGTGTCAAACAGGTGGTAGATTCTTTCGTATCACATGAAGATGCTTATGGAGTATTAGCCACAACTGTAGTACCGCATGAGGAAATCGTTCGGTATGGAATGGTTGAACTGGAAAATGGTGGAACAGAGGGAAGAATTAAAAGAATCGTTGAGAAACCGAAATTAGAGGATGCTACTTCGGATTTGGCTGAGTTTGGAAGAATGGTGCTGTCACCGGAAATATTCAAGTATTTGGTCGAGACAAATACAGGAAAAGATGGGGAATTGTGGTTGATGGATTCGATCGAAAAATTGCTGGTGAAAAAACCGGTATATGCAAAAACCATCCAGGGTGAGTTCTTAACGACAGGTGACCCATTAAGATTTTTGAAAACATCTTTTAAATTCGCTATGCAAAGGCCGGAGCTGGCAGAAGATTTGAAAGAATTTTTGAGAAAAGAAATAATTGAGTAACAAAAAGCCCGCCATTTAGGCGGGCAAACAATTAACTTTTCCGGAAAATGACATAGATTCCGGGAAGAAGTTCTGCAATGAATCGGTAAATTTCAATGGCCTTGGCCAATCTGTTGTCAGAATCCAGACCATAAAAACTGACTATTACTTTGAATGTATGATTATTATGGTCTTGGTCGTAGAAGTTTTCGGCTTTAATTGAGACATAGTATTCATTCTTTTTACCGAATTTTTCTCCGGTGAGTAGTAAGTCATACAGTGGAAGGGAATAACGATCGCTTCCAAAAAAGAGAGATGGAGATCCTTCGTTGCGTGCGATGATACGACCACTTTCTTGTAATGATTCACCCAGGAAGACATAAAAATCTTCTTCGTAGTCATCCATTTTACAAACGATAAGTTTTCTGTTTTCCAAAGACCGGGTGTGAAACTCATGCGAACCGCAAATAGGGCAGATAAACATCTTATTACTCCTTTGTGATCTGAAGAAATTGTTTGAGTATCATATTACTTTGGAATATAACAACTTGACGGAAGTTATCTTCAGAGACGGGAATAATCCGGGTTCTGTTGTGATCATTCTCAAACCAAAGCTCTGGCGAAACGACTTTTTGACAAACAAATAAACCTTCGTGGTTTAACTCAACGAATAAACCGTTAGATAAGTTTTTGGGAACGTAAGGCGGAACTAAGGGATTCCGGCATGACCAAATTTTACTGAACCACGAAACTCTTACAATGGAGAAGCCTTCCAGTGTACCCGACACCGGGATAGTAGCTTCAAGTTTAAAGTTATCCAAAGAAAGTTCCTCAAGCAGTTCGGACAGCGGTTTGGTTTCGGATGACGAACCGTTGAACAATGGCCCGACAACTTTACTGTCCCGGATCTCTTTCCAAGTAATGAGACGAGCTAAGACAGCTTTCGGAGCAACGGTCAATATGTCCCGGTGATTGTTAACAATGACCGGCTCGGGATTGAAATAATCGAGTTTTTGAAGAAAGTCCGCCGTTTCCTCAGCATATCGAGAGATAAGAAGGCTTTTTTGAATCTGGTTTTTAAGACTCACTTTTCCTCCTAAAACCTAAGATAAGTTATGAAAGGTAGTAAACGCATAACGAGGGTAACAATTATCATCAAGATAAAAGTTAGCCAGCTAAAGACAGTAATGGCTACTTTAGGATCGAAGATCTTCTTCTTTTGCCTATCGATAATTGCCTGGCCCACGGACAGAATGATAATAAGCAAACCCGTAACGATAGTAATTAGTTTCCCCGAAAATATTACGATCACGACAACAGAAAGAAGATTTAGAAGTCCGGCTATTAAAATAATTAAAGCCAGTATCCCGAGGGGTCGGGGAATATCAACCTCGATATCATCACTTACTTTCCGATAAGGAAGAAAGAACGGGGCGGAAACGGTATAGAGGAAAATAAATATTATCCCCATCGAAATTCCGAAGTAGGAAATGAAGTTAAGCATTTATGCCTCCTAGTGGGTGATGGAAAGGATCAAAAATACGGGGAGTAAGTGGATAATCACCGACAGGGTAAGTCTTGCAAGATAGCTTTTAATGTTTAGATCCAGAGACAAGAGTTGGCTATCCTTTTTGGAATAATAAATCGCCAGGCCCACATTGATCAGAAAAACCAGAGTGACAAGGCCAATGATTGTCGGTTGGGGTGCGATCAACATAAGAAAAAGCATTCCAAGATAGTAAACGGTAATGGCTGCTATGGCGACGAATTGAAGACCTTGCAGCCAAAGAGGGAGGTTGCCTTGATGAGTTTTAGCTAATAGATGGACAAGGGTACTCAAAAAGAAAAAAGACAAACAGGCGTAAATACATACGAGTGCAATTTGGTCGATCATGGGGGCTCCTTTGTGGTGGAGAATGTGAAGGTTGGACTTTTTAAGTCTCGGGTATCTTATAGCGCTAAGTTGTGCTTGTCAAGTTTAATGGTAGCCTTCCTAGAGCAATCAAACGAGATACAGCCGAAAGAAAATATGAGTCTTCGATTTTGGATAAAAAATGAGGTAGTTCTGAGATCGGGTGAATGGCGATCTTGAAGCTAATACCCTTAGTCTTTAGGGGAGCGCTCAAGTCGAGATTTTTAGCTTCCGAGCCATCAATAATGGCAGCAAAAAGCGAAGAACGATTATTGGTCATGCCTATGTCCGGTGTTAGATGGCCTAAATCGATAAATTCCTTAATAATCAGATCATCCAAGCCGAGTTGACGTTTAATCTCTTTTTCTTGGGCGGTCGAAAGATTGATCAGATGACGGTCTTTGAATTCAATGAAACCGCCAAACGAGTCATAGACTTCGGTGTTTTGAGAGAATTTGGTGATGGTCTTAGTAATGAAATGAGAAATATGACCATTTTCTTCGACTAACAGAATCCCTTTATAGCCAGGATAAGAGCCAACCTTCCAACTAACATACTCATAAGTAAAGATTTGATTGGTCTCTTGAGATCTTACTTCAAAAACGGGTACTATAAGATAGTTACCACGTTCCAGCCTAATTAGCCTAAGAAGATCGATATTGTCGAGTTCATCGGGCTTATTAGCCAATTCTGTCAAAAAACCGTCGAAGTCTTCAGGAAGAGAAAATAGTGCTTTTTTAAGGCTGGTATCGGTGTTTTTGAACCATTGAAGAAGTTCGAATTTATGCCAGAGATCCTGCCTGGAAGACGATAACCGGTCGATGAGTTCTTTAGCTTTTGTCATAGGGTTATAGGCTTGAATTATATCAGAGATTCGATAGTTATGGGATGGTTGTGCTATAATATGGGCACAATGGAAAAATTTTCCACTTTACTAGATGAACCTGGGGGTACTGAACCTCCATCGCGTACTCCGGAGCGAAAAATGAGGCCGGGGTCTGTATATGTCAAACATTTTTATACAAATATTGCTCTACTTTGGCGTGGGCTTCCTCGAGATGTTTTTGGCCACCCAAAGAACCTACTGGATCTCAAAAGGCAGATCACAGGCTGCGGCCCTCTTAGTATTTTTTGAGACTTTCGTGGCTATGTATATCATTTATCAGATCTCTCACGAGATGGGAAATAATTTCTTCGTTCTCACTTCTTATGCTGCAGGTAATGCGATCGGAACCTATGTAAACCTGGAGAAAGTTCCCTTTTAATTTGAACACAGAAAAGGCGCCCCGAGAAGGGCGCCTATTTTTTTGTCAACCGAGGACAACAATACCTTTAAAAACGTCGGCAAGGAGCAGGATGAGGTGCCAAAGGGCCCAACCGGCGGCCAGAAGAATGACCCCGCATACAGTAACAAGGACAAGAATACCCCAGAAGTTGCCTAGCCCAAATTCGTCATTACTTTTGTCGGGGCCTGAATAGACCGTATAAACAACGGCAATGGTGATTAGGAGCCAAACAAGCGCCCAGAGTGAGTTAAAAAGCGCCGGCCAGAGGCCTGGTCCGGATGCTGCCAGGAGCAGATCGAGGATAACGGTAAGCTCAGCGAGAAATTGTAAGGCCATCCCGGTTCTGCCTAGGTAGCTGTTTTGACCACCCAAATAGACACGCATAAGAGTGCCGATGACCATAAGCCAAAGAGGGGAAGTCATAACGGCGCCAACAAAAAGGGGACTTTGATAGAAAGGCATTTTTCCTCCAGTTAAGGTACTTGAGATATAGGAATTATACCATAGAGCATTTTATATAAGATATACGGCTAAGAAAACTGGGGATTGTATTTTGAGCTTATTGAAGTATAAAATTAAAAACTGTACTTATGATTAGACGCAATGATGATGACCTGAAAATTTTACTAGAAGCTGAGGCAGACGTAGATAAAGTAAAGAGATGGATAGTAGAGATATATTACGGAAGAGATCCTTTAAACTTTCACCTGACCGGAGATGTTTTTGATTGGTGGGTCGAGGAAGTACTTCAAAATTATCAGAAAGCAAAGAACCAAAAAATCAGGAAATTAATCCTGCACAAAGTTTTGCATACAAAGGAAGTGGTGGAAGCCGGACTTGATATTGTAGTTAGAACGGGAGAGATAGACTGGGACCCTTTTGTGGTGTGTACGGTTTGCTTGTTGCACGATATTGGTAGATTCCCACAGGCATTGCTAGGTAGTTATTCCGATAAAGAGACTAATTTTGACCATGCCAAAGAAGGAGCAAAAATGATCGATAATAAAAATTTGCCTGAAATGGAAATGATGGGTATCGATAAAAATCTAGTGGTAGAGGCGGTGGAGGCTCATAGTGCAATTAGCTACACAGGAAATAATATTTATCCAAAACTGACCAGAGATTCAGACAAACTCGCACTATTACGTTACATGCCATATCTAATGGACGATGAACGGTTCCCGAAGATAAAGGTTAACGAAAAGGCACTAGCCGCATATAAGGAGGGAAGAATGGTCGAACACAAGGATATGTTAAGCAGAGCAGATGTATGTTTGGCATGGCTTTGTTGGCAAAATGATTTTAACTTTGAGGCAACAAGAATGGCGTTTTTGGAGGAAGGAATAAAGGACTGGGTAAAGTCGGAGCTTTATAAAGAAGGTGTGGAGATATAAATTTTTAGGGCATCACCAAGTTTTGATGAAGGACCATGTCCGGGGTAAATGGTGGTTTCCGGAGGAAGCTTGCCGATAATTTTAAGAGAGTGGAGCAGCTCTATTTTGCTTGAATAAGAGTGACTGGTGTCGGTTAGCTCTTCGGCAAATAGGGTGTCTCCAGTTAATAGTATTTCATCTGATCTTAGACAAATCGACCCTGGAGTGTGACCGGGTGTATGAATAGTATTAATGATCGAATTGCCCAATTTAAATGAATGCCGATCCTCCAAATTGTGGTCGATGGGAGGGTTGGGCAAGTGTTGACCGGGAACAAAGTGGTCAGCACTTTGTTTGGAATTTTTATAAAGAAAAAGATCTTTTTGATTTAAATAAATGGGAAGATGAAAATTTAATTTTAGTTCAAGCACACCAAGACAATGATCGAAGTGCCCGTGGGTTAGAGCGATTGCCTGGGGTTTAAGGTGATGTTCAATAATCGTTTGGGAGATGAAGTCGGACTCGTCTCCGGGATCGACGATCAGGGTTTCGTTACTTACCTCGTCAATTAGTAGATAACAATTGGTAAGCTGAGAGCCAACAGGTAAGGTAATAATTTCCATGGATAAGAAATTTTATCAAAATAAATTTGTAAGATTATTGACAATCTAGGCACGGATAACTATTATGGAATTATTACCATTACTTGAGATATGAAAACAAAATGGCTTATGGTGATTGGCGGTGTGGTGTTGGGTGGTTGTGTGATGACTAAGAATTTAAATCAAACGATGGTTACTTTGACACCCAGCCCGACAGTATCAGTTTCACCTATGCCTACAAAAACAGTGGAGTTATTGGAACAGTCGAAATCGGGAATGAACGGAAAGGTGGCTTTTGTAGATGAAGGTGACAAAACTAGAGTAACTATAACTTTGTCAGGGAAAGGAATTATCGGGCCATTGCCAGCACATGTTCATTCGGGAAGTTGTCCGAACGTAGGGGTGATCAAGTTCCCTCTGAACGACGTAAAAAATGGCAGTTCCGACACTATGATCAATATCAGAATGTCCGACCTTTTTGGCTCGAACCCGATGGCGGTGAATGTACACAAGTCAGTACAAGAAGCGACAATCTATACGGCTTGTGGTGACTTAAAATAACAAAAACCCACCAATAGTTGGTGGGTATGAAATCGGCCTTTTTTAGAAATTAAGACCGGTTTTTCCTGACTGCCAGCGAAGGAACTTGCGGGCGATTCCTTTTCCTTCTTTGTCCAGGGTGGAGTAGCGAGAGGTAAGGGTAGTGACCAGCCAATCACGGAGGCTGATCGGGTGGGCTTTGGGGTGATCACGGGTGATCTGTGAGTCGTAATCCCAAAGCATGGGGCTAGGTTCTCCGGAATCCAGGAGATAGTTACACTTCTCGAGGATGGCTTGGTGCATGCCGGAGGCGTCGGTTTGTTCATAATGCCGGGCGAGCATGACCAGTTTGGCCAGCTTAATAGGATCGGGCGAGGCATAGAGGACGCCGCCGAAATTGGTATAGATCCGGGTGACGTAGAGCCCGTAAAAGCCCAGCAGGCCGGCTTTCTCTGCATTGACCAGGAAGAGGTCAATTTTGCGCATATCCATGATCATAAACTCCTCCTTGGAGACAGGAATTAAATAGGAAAGTGCTTGATGGGGTAATATATCACCTTAGGCACAGTTTGTCAAATTATAGGCTATAAAAAACCCGCCGGATGGCGGGTGGTAAGTTTAACTGATGGTAACTCGAAGGTTGTCAAGAAAGTCACCGGAGGCTTCAAGAAGAAGCCGAATTGCTTCACCTAAATCGGTGTCGGAGACTTTGGCGTTGGGGTCTTTGGGTGTTAACAAAAGAGTAACCCTGAAAATGGTCTCCTGACCGTGTGGTTCGGGATAGAAATCCTGGTCAAGAAAGACGGTGGGCTCGGATTTCCGTTCGGCTAATTTATTGGCGATTTCGGTCTCCCGTTCTTTGCCCCAAACCTTAGCGGTGATCTGGACATTTTCCATCATGATCTCCTCCTATTGGCCAACGACACTGGCCACCATTTGAACATGATCGAGCCGAATTTCCTGGTCCCTTAAAAAGGTGCCGTCGGACACCCATTTTATGAGTTCACAGATCTTGTCGGAAGGAATGGTGTTTTCTTTACCTTTCCGGGAGATGGTGAAATAGACCTGGAACAGATCCCGCCGGATAGAACTAGCCGACAAGGTGCCTTCGACGATGTTGTAACCCTGAGACCAAGTGTTCAGGAAATCTCTAAAGTCCTCAAGATCATTGAGCTTCAAGAAAACGAAATAGAAGCTGATAGAGAAGTTCTTCATGGGCATCGAAAACCTCCTTAAAGTGCAAGAGTAGAATGAGGTATCTTAGTTTGAATGAGGCTAAAAGTCAAGTTATAGGACACTATAACGGGAGCTTGGGATTATGTTAAATTTAATTATGACTAAAATTTTGGAATGGGCAAAAAGAAATTGGCTGACTTTGGTTCTTTTATTGGTAGTCGTGTATCTGTTTTCAAAAAATAATCAAGTTCCGTTTTATGGAGGGATGACAAATTTAAGTTTTGACTCCGGGGTAAGTAGCGGTAGTTTAGGTGTGGCGCCGATGATGGTTAAAAGTATAGGAACCCAGATATATCAACCTGCCGCACCGGTAGCAAGTACACAAAGAATGACCGTCCAAGATACCTCTCTGGCTATGCAGGTAAACGATGTTTCTTCGGTTTTGGCTAGTATCGAAAATTTGGCAGTGAGTGCAGGCGGATACATGGTGGATAGAAACATGAATAAACCCGAAGGGGCAGCTACCGGAAACATAACCATTAGAGTACCGGTTGAGAAAAGAGAAACAACTTTGACGGCGATAAAAGCATTGGGGATCAAAACGGTTTCCGAAAACGTGACCGGTTATGATGTTACGGACCAATATGTAGATCTTCAAGGAAGAATTGATAATTTAAATAAAACAAAAGCCAAGATGCAGACATTGATGGATCAAGCAACAAAGGTAGCCGACTTGGCCGATATCCAGATGCAGATTAACAATATTCAAGAACAAATCGATAGTTATACTGGTCAACAAAAATATTTGGAACAAACGGCTAAACTGACAAGAATAACGGTGAGTTTATCAACTGATGAATTGGCTTTGCCCTATGCCCCGGATACTGCTTGGAGACCCGGAGTTGTCTTCAAAACAGCGGTGAGGTCAATGATCGGTGCGTTAAGATCAGTAGCTAATTCGATAATCTGGGTTGTCGTTTATATACCCGTAATCGCATTTTTGTTAATTATTTTCTGGCTAGTAAAGTTGGTTTGGAGGAAAGTTCAGATGAGGAAATTGGGTTAAATTAACGAGAAAAAGGATTAAGGAAATAAAAAAACTCTCCCTTTTGGGGAGAGTTTGAGTATTGGGTTTTACGGTAAAACAGCCATTAGTTTTCGCCAGACGGCGTCGCAGAATTGGAGACAAAAGGAGTATAAGGTGAGTGAGGTGATGACGCCCAGCCAGGAGGCCAATAGAAAATGAAGGCTGGACTTATCGATGACCAAGGTGATCAGCAGGGCAATGCCGAAGAGCAGCAAACCGGTGGTGAGGGCGGTAAAGCCCTGGACGAACAGGTTGCCGAAACAGCCGAGGTCCGGGTCGATGAGGTGGTTGAAATGAGGGGGAATGCCGACCATTAGGCTTACGAGTAGCCAGATATTGAGAAAATTCAGGTTCCAGTCGGAAATCTGTGCCGGAAAGATGAGATGCAGGATGCCGTAGATGCAAAGCGTAAGTAAGGCACCGGCGGCCAAGGATACGATGGCCCATTTGGAGATCTTACCTAAGGCCGAAAGTAAGGTTGGAGATTCAGCTTCCATTATTTGCTCCTTCGAAAACAGATGGATTTAAGGTACAAAGGGATTCTAGCACCAGTAAGCCTAAAAATCAAGGTTATGGGATGAAATATCTTATTCGATAAGTGTACCCTGATCGCTATAAGTGCCTATTTCGTGATTACCAAATTCATCAACCAGCCCAACGGTATAACAATTTTTACCTTTTTCTTTGGACCGATAAGCGAGTTCGTCGGCAATTTTATATATTTCGTCGGGTGAAACTTCGTTGAACGGCATTACTACGGCACAGCCAAGGCTAATTGTTTGTGGTTCCGGTGTAAGTGATTTTATATTAGCCGGAATACGATTTACCCTGTGAGCACTATTTAGGTATCTTTTAAGGAAGGAGGCAACCTCTTGGTCGAGGTGATCCAAATCTTTTATGGTAAGAAGCACCATAAACTCGTCTCCGGCTAAACGACCAAAGGTATCTGTACCTCGAACACTAGAGCCAACCTCAATAGCCAGCTCCTTGAGAACAGTATCACCTTGAGGATGACCAAATGATTCGTTTACTTGTCTAAAGTTATCGACATCTACCATGACTACGGCAAAAGGATTGCCACCACGAGCGACTTCCTGAAGTTTCCTTTCCATTTCTGCTTGGATGAAACGTCGATTGGGAAGTTCGGTTAAGGTGTCGGTCATTGATAAGGATTCAAGTAACTTACTCTTGGCTCTCTCTTCATCAAGCAATCTTTGTGTTTCAGCAAGCTGTTTCTCAAGCTGGGCAATTCTTTGTTCCGGTGAGGGAACTTCGCCTTGAGGCTCGACGGTAAGTTTGATATCCGGATTGTTTTCTATTTGAAGCGAGTCGATCATGATTTGATGATACAGTATGATCTTTAGCAGTGATACAATCTCGATGTTAATTGTACTTTTTTATCTTTGAAAATCCCGGAGGCGGTATGCTTATCACCTTTTTGAATGTACCTTTTGATGTCTGTTGGAATGAGGAAATCGTAGAAAAGTTATTGGGGGAAACTGAATTATTCATGGGTCATGAGCCGCGCATTGAAACTTATCGACTTAAAGAGAACCAATCCCATGTTCATGTCATAGTTTCGGAGATCATTGAGGCTTGCCCTTGGGAATTGCGGGTAGCTATCGCAAAGCAGATATTTTTGTTTTTAAAATACCATGCACTGCTTGAAGGCTCCGACATTTACTTTGCCAACTTCCCCACAGAACCCTTTGATGAGCATTATTTTGAACCTTTGGATGTAGAGATAAGGTAGTACATTTTTATAGACCCCTGAACCGGGGTCTTTTTTTATATACAATAAGGGATATGAAATATAAGTATTTTTTATTTGATTGGGATGGAAGTTTGGGAGCAACTTTGCCGTTATGGTTTAAGGCCTTTAAAGAAACATTTTCCGATTATGGAATTAAGACCGATTACAAAGAAATTGGAGAGGTAGTCTTAGGTGATTGGGAGGGACCTAAAAAATTGGGGATAACTAATCTTGAAGAATTTTTTGGGAAAATGGAAGCCGAATTGATGCCTAAATTGCCAGACGTCCAGTTGAATCCCGGAGTTAAAGAAACTTTAGAAAAAATAAAGTCCTTGGGAGGAAAGATCGGGGTGGTAACAACCTCAAAAAAACGTTACATTAAGAATGCTTTAAAAAATAATGGATTGTCAAAAGTGGTGGATGTTTTTTTGGGCAGGGAGGATGTTGAAAATTACAAACCGGACCCGGAGATACTTTATAAAGCTCTAAACTTCATGGGTGGACGGCCATCGGAGTCGATCATGGTGGGCGATACGGTAAAAGACATTGAGGCCGCTAAAAGAGCGGGGATTGATAGTGCACTGTATTTCCCGGACGAATACCGAGAATATTATGATGAAGTCAGACAGAAAGGTCTTGGGGCTACTTACGTGATCAAAAGTTTTCAGGATCTAGAAAGGTTTCTTTAAATTTGAGTAATAAAAACCCCGCCGAGTGTGGCGGGGTGAAAAAATTAGGGGATGAAATGACGAACATAGGCGTAAAGCCGGGAGAGTGGGGCTATGGTGAGAATAACGGTGATGGTCTGAACCAGATTTAAAGAATCACCGGAGAGCCCAAAAAAGGCATTGGTCCTCAGTAAAGCCACCAGCGCACCAAAAATGATTAAGAGAGCTAGTGGAATGATCCAATCAGCTTTGGTGCCATTATTAGGGATGAGGAAATAGGTTAAATTGGACAACCCGATACCGGCGAAAAGGGCGCCGAGAACAGCTACGATGTTCCATTCCGGCGATCGAGCCAGAAGGAGATTCGCCAGAAAACCAAAAATCACGAACAAAACATTAACGAATTTGTTGTTCATGTGTCTCCTTGTTATTTCCAGTTTATAAAATAGGTGATGATCTTGAATCTCTTTGAAGAGCGGGCAAGTACCTCAATATGTCTTTTGGCCGTGATAACTTCCAGAAGATCAGCGTTTTTATAACTGACTGTCATAACGCCATCCAGAAAGGTTACCTTGTAAATTGTTTCATCCAAAAGTCCCAGGAAAAGGTCGATTTCCGGATCACGCCCAATTAAACGGACGCCACTATCGATAATGTAGACTACCTCGAAAAGCGGTTCTTCCGGGGGGTAAATGCTGTTCGTAAACTCTGAAATAACTTCTCCTGAGGTTTGCAAACACATTGAAAGGTCGAAAACAGCATCTTGGCTAAGCGGAACCGAACAATTGCAGAAAAACAAATAGCGCTTGAGAGAGCTGCCAACCAAACGCCAACCGTGAGTGGTGATTCCATCTTGCCGACTGCAAAGATCATGAAAGCGTTCGGTGAGGCCGGCCGGTAGGTTTTGAAGTTCGACGAGTGAGATAAAAAACCAAGTGGGTTTATCCATGACTACTCCTCTTTGGGATGTGTTTCGGTTTCTGAAGAGAAATTTAAGAAACTCGCAGTTTGAAGCCAGGTCCGGATCTGATTGCGGATCTCTTCGGATATGGGTGAGTTGGCTTCGACAATGAAAGCGTGTTCGAACCCTTCCTGCAGGTACAAAGCAGATGTGACCTCAGGCTGCAGTAGTGATAAACGATGAAAAGCGGAGACCAAATGTCTTAATGGATCACTTCTTTGGGCGGAAAAGCGGAAGGTAACTGCAAAAGGTGCATTGATGGCCGGTAAGTTCATAGGATCCTCCTAATTTGAAATGTGCGATTTGTGGGTATTTTATCACTTATAGGACTAAATGGTCATATTGAGGAGAAATGATTAAGACGCTATACTGAATTATGGCTTCTGAAGCAGAAAACGTTGAGCGTGGAAAAATAACTCAAGAAGATAGAGAAAGAATAAGGCCGACAACGACGTGGGAAGAATATAGCGCGGCACAAAAGGAAAAAAATAAGAAAGCTGAGATGTTTGTGACTTATGTACTGCAAAATACGGATTTTGCCAATGAAAAATTGGCTCCACTGAAAGAAAAGACTCCGGGGGAAATATTGGATATGGAAGATAAGGGCGGAGAAGTTTTTTTAAGAGCAGCACAGTTGGCAATAAAGGAATTGGTGACTCACGGGGTGTTGGTCAAAAATGAAGAAGGTGAATATTTGTTAAAACCATTCTCAGATCTTGATGGCAAATGTTGTTTGGGTTTAATGGAAATGGCCGGCTTAACCAGTGGAGCAAAAATTACTTATGTGGAACCGGGAAAAGAAGTGAAGGGGGCAGTAATGATGGATACCGGAGGCAGAAATGTAGAGTATGAAGAGGGTTCAATGTATATAGACCATCACGCCGATGATTCCAAAAGCGGAACCAGTGCCACAGAAGAGACTTACGATATTTTATTTAGGTGCGGGCTAATTCAACCGACAATGGCTTTGGAAGGAATGGCCGACTTTGTGACGGGAATGGATAATGGTTCGTATCCCGGAATGCATAAAAAAGAAAATTTTTTGAATTCCTGGAAAACAATGATTGGTATGTCAAGGTTTTTAGGTTTCCAGGAGATGAAGGAGTATTTTTCAGATTTACGCAATGACCCATTAAGACCGCTTGGTTTTAACAGGATGGATAAATGGCCGATCGGGACAAATAAAAAACTGAACGATAGGTCTAATGAAATGAAGATCGACATCAATAGATCGGTGGATGCGGTTGAACGATTAAGAGACGAGCATATGTATGTCGAGACAAAGAAATACGGAAAAGTGTTAGTAGATATCGGTAAACAAGTGCCGTTGGGTAGGGATGCTGCATTTGCTTTGGGGTTCGATACTTATTTGGGATGGAACCCAGATAATAATGGGTTCGTTATAAATTCAACCAGGAAAATAACCGATGAATTGGCACAAGGTTTTGGAGTAAGAGAGTACATGTGGTTGAAGCCAAGAAATGTGGGTGGAGATTTGACGCTGAGACTAGATGAAGTGTTGGACACCTTAGCGGGTGGAACGGCCTGGACAGAAGGGAAATTGGCGGAGTATCTAAATAAGGGAATTAAATCAGATAAAGAAGCGGAAGAAGAAGGTTTGGCCGGTTTTTTCGATCCCGATAGAGAAGAAAAAGAAGTAACCGAAGAACTGGCCGGAATATTTGATCCTGACCTTCAAGAAGAAAATGAGGAGGTAATTCCCGAGGAGATCGAAGAACAGCCTTTGGTAGAAATATTAGCCGAACAGGCGACCCCGGAGGTAGTCAGTGTTCCTGAAATAGAAACGGTAGAGGCAATTGAGCCTGAACCAAGCCTGGAAAGAGAGGAGGAATTGGACGAAGGAATTACAGCCGAATCCGAGACGAGACTGATCAACGAAGCTGAGAAGCTAAACCTGGAAAAACTGGAACAGGAAGCAATAAGAAGAAAACAGTGGGATCTGGTCCAGCAGTTAAGAAGCGAGTATGCCGCCAAAGAAGAGGAAAGGAACAATCGTTTTAGCTTGGTAAATCTTTTTAACGGAAAGTTGTGGAAAAGAGCGGTAAATAGCACTAAATCTTGGTGGAGAAGGGTGTTCGGATAATAGCTTATAGTATTGATTTTAGGCATCTATTGTGATAAAATCCTCTTAATCTTACGTCTTGTACCTTAACTGAATGGAGGAAAATATGCGTAAAGTTTTGGCTTGGACTTTGTCTTTGGCTTTTTTGGTTGGTCTGATCGGTACACCCGCTTCGTTAGTTTTAGCAAGCGGTGGATTTACTCAAGTGGCGGGATCGGCTTTTGTCTATAACAGCATCCCGGCACCGGTAGGTCAAACTGTGAATTTTTATTGTGCAGGCACCTTTGCCGGTCAATCGACCGTAACCACGGTAGGGGTTTTAAATACTACCGACATTGGCTCGGCTAATGGAACTCTTTGTCATGAAGGTGATGAAGTCACGGCGATGGTGGGACCTTTCAGAGCCCTGGTCACACCCCGTCTTTTTTGGGCGAACGACAGTGTAGTCCACCAGATCACCGCCCGGGCGATCGACACCGAATACACCATCGATATCCAGTCGGCTTCAACCCAGCTGGTGAACCTTCCATTGGCTTTTGAGTTGCCAATCGGCTTGAGATACGAGGACTATAACACCGGAAAAACGGACACAGTGTATTTTATGAGTTCCGGGTCAGGTATGTCTTTTGATGCAAAGTCCTTTGAGTTTTTATCGGCCAACGGCATGCCTTTTTCAAAGGTTTACTATGATCGTTATGTATGCAGCGGGATTGGTCTTAAATACGATAAGTCCGGTCAGACATCACTGGTTTCGGTAACAAATAATTCCGGCCAGGTGATGCAAGTGATGTTGACTTTGGACGGAACGACCAATCCGGCCGGTTTGTTGAATCCCGGCGGAAGCTTCTCGGTAGAATCCGATGTTCCCGGTGCCGTAGCTCTTTTGAAAGACGGCGTTTCGGGGAGCCAGTGTGTCAGCGTTGGCTGGAACTTAAGAATCCAGAAAATTTTTCTTCCTTTTGTCAAAAAATGATGTTGTAATGGGCACCTCGTAAGAGGTGCCTTTTTTATGGCTTTATTCAATAGTGTGGTGGGTGCTAACATGAAATATGGAAAATAATGAAGATAAATTGATGAAAATTTATTTTGGAGGTTGGTATCAAAGAACAACGCTTCACTTGACGGAAGTGTTTAATATGATGAATTCCGGATCAAGTTATTTAAATCTTAATAAAGAAAAACTTAAGAGATTAAGTGAGGGTTTGGATTTGGTCGAAGTCAGCCGGGAGGTTGGTTATTTGGAGTTTATTAGAGCCAAGACTAAAGATGGCGTAGTCATCCGTTATTATGAAGACGGATTGTACGTAATGGAAAAGGAAGCTAAGGATGTAGCCGGGGAGAGCGAAGTCTTGGAAAAATATTACAAAGAGAGGTTTGAACCGGCCATTAATTATTTATTTTCATTGGGAGCCCCGACACCGAAAGAGTTGGCGAATATTAAATCCAAACATCAGGTGGCGGT
>DASVZW010000070.1:0-13672 GCA_036391475.1 Patescibacteria group bacterium
GATCTCGTAAAAATTCCTTTTACAGGTGATGTCGAAAGCTTTAAATGGGTGGTGGAATCGGCAGGTAAAACCGGAGTTTTAGCACAAGGTGGAGCAAAGAAGGATTGGTTAGGGATGGAGGCAGAAGCAAGAGGCGTTATGGAGTCAGGCGCAAGAGGAATCGCGATCGGTAGAAATGTTTGGCAAGATCCAAATCCAGATGAGGTCTCAAGGAAACTGGCAGAAATTATTTTTGGAAGCTAATCAAAAATTCTTTTGAAGAGGTTGTTTAGCCGGTAACCCCATTTTTTCCAGAAGTCCTCAAAATAGATAATGTTTAAAAGGATAAGTGTTATAAGAACGATGGCGTCGTAAGAAGAACGGTTGTAATAGTTGTCTTCCAACTGGATCCACATGGCAAATTCATCCATTGAGAGACCTAAAGCAATACCGTAAAAGAGACTTAAGCGAAGTCTGGTTTTAGGAGTTCTTGGTTGAGTGAGTAGAAAGTAACCGAGAATTGCCAAGAGAAAAATTCCGTATGAAAAATGATGGACATGGATGCCTCTAACTTTCAAAAAAATTTCAGGAAAAACAAAGGTCACAATACGAGAAAGAGTAAATGTGCCAAGAAAACTAATCATTATTAGAAAAGGAATTTCTTTTCCTGTTTTGGGTTTGAGGAGACGCCAGACCTTCATATTTTTATTGTAACAGCTGAAAATGTTTTACTTGGTTGTAGAATGATTGTATGCGTAGAGTGATAACGGTGGGAGCTGCAACTATTGATTGTCTGATGAAATCTGATTCATTCAAAGTTTTGAAAAGTCACGAAGTCATTGGTGGAGTGGCAATGTGTGAAGTAATGGGAGGGAAAATGGAGGCACAGGAAGGAGTACTAACAACAGGCGGTGGTGGGACGAATGTGGCTGTAGGTTTGCGAAGGATGGGAGAATCCGTAAAAGTAATTACCAGATTAGGAGACGATGACATGGCCGGCCTGATAGTAAAACAACTTAGTAGCGAAAATGTAATCTTGGATCTAGTTCAAAAAGGTAAGGGAAAGACGGGTCTTTCTGCGATCTTGGTGGCGCCTAATGGAGGACGATCGATAATAACCTACCGAGGTGAGGGAGGTGGAATCGTAGGAAAAGATATCGATTGGAATGAAGTGGCTAAGGCTGAGTGGATCCAGATTTCAAGCTTAGGTGGAGAGTTGGAGCTTTTGGAGGATCTGGTAAGTTTTGCACAATTGAGGAAAATTGGAATTGGTTTGAATCCCGGGAAGAAGGAACTGGATCAAAGAGAACGGTTAATTAAGTTGTTACCGAAAATAGACTTTTTTAATGTAAACAGAATGGAGGCGGCCACTTTGTGGAAAACGGACTATGAGCATGAAGAAATTTTAATAAAAAAATTTATTGAGAACGGAAGTAATTTGGTGGCAATTACAGATGGGAAAAGAGGGGCGAGCATAGCAAATAGGGAAAAATGGATAAAAATGGATTCATTCCCGAACAAATCAGTCGATGATACCGGAGCCGGCGATGCTTTTGTAAGTGGTTCTGTGGCTGGTATCTTAAGGAGAGAAAGCCTGGAAAATATATTAAAAATGGGGTTGGCTAATGGTGGAAGTGTGGTTACCTATTTGGGAGCAAAAGGAGGCCTGCTTTATGATAAAGATATGGATGTTTGGATATCTAAGCAGCTTAGATCTGTTGAAGAGAAAATCTAAATATATTGTAATTATGTGAAGGTTATTACAATTTGTGATTTAATGAAATTATGGATAAACCAAAGATTTTTGTGACTCACCGGTTGCCAGGTGGTTATCTAGAAAAGTTGGAAAAATCATTTGAAGTAGAAGTCTTTAAAGGAAAGGAACTTAGCAGGAATGAGTTGTTGGAAGGAGTGGCCAATTCTACGGCAATAATTTGTACTTTAAAGGATCAGATCGATTCTGAGGTGATGCAGGCAGCCGGTCAAGACTTAAAAATTATATGTAACTATGCTGCAATAGATAAAAACGTTGATGTTGCCGAGGCTACTAAAAGAAATATTTATGTAACCAATGTTCACGGAGCGTTAACGGAAGCTATGGCAGAAGGAATAATCGCCTTAACAATTTGTTTGCTTAGGAGAATCGTTGAAGGAGACCGTTTCGTACGAACAGGCAATTACAAAGGCTGGGAGTTTGATTTATTAGTTGGGACAAGTCTTTCAAATAAAGTATTGGGGATAATTGGTTTGGGAAAAGTGGGCAGGTGGACAGCCAGGTTGGCAATTGCTTTGGGTATGAAGGTAATCTATTCCGGAAAGCATAGAAATGAAGAGTATGAGAATCTTTATGGAGTTTCGTTTAGGAATTTAGAGAAATTGTTAAAAGAATCAGATGTGGTTAGTTTGTCCTGTCCTTTGACCGAAGAGACTAGATGTATGATCGGAGAAAAAGAATTCAAGTTAATGAAACCGACGGCGGTAATTATTAATGTCGCCAGTGGCCAGTTGGTGGATGAGCCGATGCTAATCAAAGCGTTAAGTGAAGGTTGGATAGCCGGGGCGGGTTTGGATGTTTATGAAAATGATACAGAAGTGCCTGCCGGGTTGAGAAATCTTAGCAACACGGTGCTTACTCCTCAAATAACGTCGGCTACCATAGAAGCCAGGTTGGTTATGGCAAAATTGGCCGTTGAAAACATATTGGATATTATGGAAGGGAATAGGCCAGAATGTCTGGTAAATCCAGAGATATGGCGGGGTAGAATAGATTGATATGGATAACGAAGAAGATAAGAAAATAATCCCCGGAGAAGAGGATGAAAACGTTGGAGGTGAACCACCGAAAAAGAAAAAAGAGAAGAGAAGAAAATCCAAGGAAGAAAGGAGAGCGGAACGGAAAGTAATACTGGCGGTCTTGGTTTTAGTGGTCTTAGTAACCATGGCTTTTTACTTGGTACCTAAAATCAAAGATTGGAAAGTTAATGGGATTTCAATTGATTTTGGGCACGACGGTCGGGCTAACAAACAGCCCTGGAGCGGTTATACAGAAGTAAATTTCTAATCAGAGAATCTGAGGTGCGCCAGGAGCAGAACTTGGGGAAGGAGATAATAGTCTCTTTATTTCATCAGGCTGGCAGCGGACAGTTGGTTCTTTTCCCTTTTCAAAGTATTCGTATTCCGTGGGGCAACCTTCACAAGTTAAGGTCCCTGTCAGTTTACATATCGGTATCTTGACCAGATCTGCCGGTGGAGTAATCTCTGTTTTAGGTGGTTGCTTATCAACCAAGTACCTCATTATCTGAGACCAGATAGGAGAGGCTCCGGTAATTCCCGAGGCAATATTCGACATAGGTTCGTTATTATTGTTTCCCACCCAGGTGGCAACAAGATAGTCCTTGGTATAACCAACAGCCCAGTTATCTCTAAGGTCATTTGAAGTCCCGGTTTTAACTGAGACTCTGGCGTTGGGGATATTTAGGACCGAGTTGAAACCGAAGGCAGGAGCTCGAGCTGAGTTGTCGGCAAGAATATCAGAAATAAGATAAGCGGTGGTGGGAGAAATGACCTGTCTGGGGGAACAGGATTGTTCCTCGGCATTGGCTGCAGCTTTTTCGGGATTTAAAACCGGTTGGTTAGGGCAACTAGCGACAAAGATCTGCTTGCCGTTCGGTTGCTGAATCTTTAGAATGGCTTTTAGTGGAGTGACCTTACCGTTGTTGGCAAAAGCACTATAGGCAGTGGCCATATCGACCATTTTGACTTCCAAGCTACCGAGAGCCATTGATAGTCCAAATCGGCTGGGATCTGTCCAGGAAGTAATACCCATTTTTTGTGCGAGGTTAGCAAAATTGTTGATGCCATTTTTGCTTAACAAGATCACTGACGGAATGTTATAAGAACTGCCGAGAGCTTGTCTTAGTGTCACTATTCCATGAAAGCGCCCGTCATAATTCTTCGGAGTCCAAATCCCCTGTCCAATTATGTTAAAAGATATTGGTTTATCTTCGACTATGGAGGCCGGATTGTAACCGTTTTCGAAGGCTAGTGCATAGTTAAGAGGTTTAATCGATGAACCAGGCTGCCGGAGTGACGTAGTAAGGTTAACTTGGCCATCTTCATTGAGATTAAAATAATCTTTGGACCCGACCATGGCAAGGATTTCACCATTGTTTGGATTGGTGACCAGAGCGGCACCGTTAGAGACGTGATAATTTTTTAAGGTGGCGATCTCTTTAGTTACTTCTTTTTGGGCCTCTTCCTGGAGATCAGAATCGAGAGTGGTAGTGATGATCAAACCACCATTATTAAGAAGGTTTTCACCCAACTGATCGGTTAACAAATCTTTTATATACATTACAAAATGGGGTGCTTTAATCTCTGTTTTTGCAGAATTAAAAACTAGTGGCTCAGTCGAGGCGGTGTTGAACTGTTTTTCCGAAATGAAGTTATCTTTATACATTTGATAAAGCACAAGTTTTTGTCTGGTCTTTGAAAGTTCGGGGTTGTCTCCATAAGGAGAGTATTTACTGGGAGCTTGAGGCATTCCTGCCAAGAAGGCAGCTTGGGCCAAATCAAGATTTTTTGCATCGATATTAAAATATTGTCTTGAAGCCTCTTGGATACCATAGGCTGGGCCACCAAAACCGACTTGATTCAGATACATTTCAAAAATTTCGTTTTTGGAAAAATCTTTTTCAACCAATATAGCAAGAATCAATTCTTTAATCTTTCTGTCGATAGTTTTTTCGTTGCTTAAAAGGGTGTTCTTAACAAGTTGCTGGGTTATGGTCGATCCGCCTTCCAGCTTGTCATCCGTAAAATTTTTGTAAATTGCCCTGGCAATGCCAATGATCGAAAAACCATTGTGTTGGTAAAAATCTTTATCTTCGGCCGCCAGAAAGGCTTGTTTGACGTAGCCGGGGAGGTCGTCAATTTTGATTAACGTTCTGTTCTCATCTTTATAAATTTTATACAAAAGTTTCCCGTTGCGATCAAGAATTTGAGTCGTAAGTTTTGAAGGATAATTTTTTAACAAAGCAGGATCAGGCAGCGTATATATAAATTCATAATATAGAAAACCGCACAAGAAGCCGAAGGTAAGAGTGACAAATATGACGCGATAATAAATTTTTGGTTTTTTTACTTCAAGTTTTGGAAAGGTTAGCTTGGGTGGCAAAAATGAGGGTAGTCTAGGAAGTTTTATCGAGGGAAGTCTGCCGATTTTTAAATTAATTTGAGGCTTTCTCAAAACAGGCAATTTAGGGAATCTTAAAACAGACAGGGTCCTGATTTTTTCAAGGATCCTGAAAAATAAAAGTAAGGTAAGACCAAGGAAGGATATGAAATAAATGGTGATTTTGAACAAAGGTCGACCAATAGCCTGTAAGGGGTTGTTTGATTTATTGAACAATGGTCTTTTTTTTGCCATGGGGAATAGACGCGTTTTTTTGAAAGGGGCAGTCTTTTACTACCACTATTTTAAATCCGGAACGATAAAAAAAGAATAGAATCTTAAGGATTGTTCAAATAGTCGGAAATTGGTTGCCAAATGTCTAGATATGGTACCTCATAACCCAAAGCCCAAATAGCAATTCCGCCTAAGTTAGCGGATTTTACCAAATTGACTTTAAGCTCGATGGATTGTGGATTTTCAAACTGAATTTGGTAGTTTTTGTTATCGGTAGTGAATGTGAGATAAGGGCTTAGAGTGTTTGACGACCAGTTGGCAGAAAGGGAGGAAATGGCCGGATCCGAAAACAATGACATTATCCGTTGATAAGTGGCAAGACTGCCTGTTCCCGCGAAAGTATTTGAAAGAAAATCGCCGGAAACGGTTTGCCACTGGTAACCATAAAAAGGAATTCCTAGAATGATTTTGGTGCTGGGTACGAGTTTGGAGATCTCAGAGAGGTTGGTGTTAATATCTTGTTCGAGACAGTTAGTGTTTTCGAAGTTTTGACAAGCTCCTCTTAATGGGGCGACCGGGCCGGCCTGAGTTGAGGTTTTACGATAATAGTCATAAGCCATGACTATGATGTGATCAGCTATCGAAGAAAGAGTCTGTAAATTCTGGAGTCTGGTCTTTCTGGCTGAATCGGCAAAAACATCGATATCTACTTCACATCCTGCATTGATCACCATACAGCGGGTTTTTAGATTGGATATAAAATTTGAAAAATTCTGTTGGGTGGTTTCATTAGGTGTTCCAACATATTCAAAATCAATATTTATACTATTAAAATTGAATTTTCGGTAAACTTCCAGTATCGAGTTGAGGGCCATCTCTTTATTATTTTCATTATCTATTATTGATTCAATCAGGTCCGGATCCATGGCTGTGACTACGATGACAGTTTTATGGTTCAGTAAATGCACTTGATAGAGTACCTTGGAAATGACATCGGAATTTAATTTATTCCAACCAGGTTCTAGTTCTTTAGGATTAACTTTTTTGTTTATTGAACCATCGGGGTTAAGGTCAACTGCAAAATAGGCAAAATGAGTTAAGTCACTAATATGTAGTTTTTCGGCGTATTTACTATTCCAATAGGGGAAAAAACCGTATACAAGCCGATCTTTAACTCGTGTCGGAGCAATATAGGTTTCCAATAGACTAAGAGGATTAACAAGGGGAAGATTGTATTGCCAGTAGTAATAGACGGTGATACCAGAAAAAATAATTCCCAAGAATAGGAAGAAAAATAATAATTTTTTCAGCGTCTTCATCAAATCGGTAGATAGTTAAAAGGAGTCAGCGAAGTAAATTGCGCAGGATTGTAATTTACGGTGGTTTGTGGCCAGGAAATATTTCCTTTATCATCTTTAGGATAATTACAATCTAGACAAAAATCTTTTACAAAAGGATCGGAAACAACAGTGTGTTCCTCCAAATCTCTATCGACGGTGTTATCTCCCGGGAGAATCGGGTATTTGTCCGAACGACGGACCCAAATTTGTTTTCTAAGTGGAACAAGATTTTGGCCTGCAGAAGTTATCCCGTTAATGAAGTATTCCGAATGCGAGTCACACTGATTTTCGGCTTGGGCTAATAGTCCTGACAAATTACATACTTGATAGTTGGTGATGCCTTCCGGCTTTATGAGTGGTTTGTCCTTAACGTTCTTTAATAGTTTTTTCATGATGTTGTTCCATATTGGGGAGGCCCCGGTAACTCCTGAAGCCACATAACTCATTGAAGAATTATCATTATTTCCTACCCAGGTGGCGGCTAAATAGTCCGGAGTGTAACCGACTGTCCAGTTGTCTTTTAGATCGTTGGTGGTACCCGTTTTTACCGAGACGGTATGGCCAGGAATAACCAGTTGACTGGATGGTCCAAAGGCAGCAGAACGAGCACCATTGTCGGCCAAGATGTCGGAGATGATAAAAGCGACTTCTTCAGGAAGAGTGACCCGGGGATCGGTGGGCAGCGGTTTTTCGGTAGGAAGTGAGGACCAGAAATCACTCCATTTCTCGGGTAGGACAGAAGTAAGGTTGGCAACTTTATCCGGATCAAATTGTTCAAGAACTTTCCCGTTGTAAGTTTCAACTTTTAGTATTGACGTAAGAGGTACGGTAACACCTTCGTTGGCAAAAGTACCAAAGGCCGTGACCAGATCATACATGGTTACTTCACCGCCGCCGAGAGTAAGGGAAAGTCCGTATTGACTGGGGTCTTTCCAGGAATTAATTCCCATGGCCGATGCTGTGGCTATAAAAGAATCCAAACCATTGAGAGCCAACATCTTTACCGCAGGGATATTATAGGAATTGGCCAGTGATTGTCTCATGGAGACCGGCCCGTGGAAAGTATTGTCATAATTTTTCGGACAGTAAGGCTTTTGGCCATCAACATTGAAACAGGTAGGCACGTCCAAAAACATTGTGCCAGCGGTCCAACCTCTAAGCAAGCCGACGGCATAATTCAATGGCTTAATCGACGATCCGGGCTGTCTCTGAGAGGTGGTGACATTGACCTGTCCATCAATAGTGGCATCAAAATAATCCTTGGAACCGATCATGGCCAGAATTTCTCCGGTGTTTGGTTTGGTAACCATAGCTGCTCCGTTACTAATTTTCAAACGGGCGATTTTAGCCATTTCTGCCGATAAGGAAGCCTGGATATAATTCTGAAGGTCCAAATCGAGAGTGGTAGTAACACGAAGTCCACCAAGATTAACCATGTCCTCACCGTATTTTTGGACAAGCTGGTCTCTGACATTCAAGGAAAAATGAGGCGCATTGATAGTAATATTTTTTGTTTGGAAGTTTAGTTTTTCTGCCTTGGCTTGGTCGGCTTGGGCTTGGGTGATATATTTATCCTCGACCATTCTGCGGAGAACTTCGTACTGACGATTAATTGCCAGCTGAGGATTGGCTCCGTAAGGAGAGTATTGAGTGGGCGATTGTGGAAGACCGGCTAGCAGAGCTGATTCTGCAAGTGTAAGGTCTTTGGCTGGTTTTCCAAAGTAGCTCTCAGATGCAGTTTCTATACCATAAAGAGTACCGCCATAAGGAGCGTAATTTAAATAGAGTTCCAGAATCTGGTCTTTTGAATAAGTGAGCTCGGTGGCGATGGCTAAAACAATTTCTCTAACCTTCCGTAACGGGGTACGAGAAGTATCCGAAAGTAAAGCGTTCTTAACTAATTGCTGAGTAATGGTGGAGCCTCCTTCGAGGCGTTTGCCTATTAATGTGTTAAATGCAGCTCTGGCAATACCTACAAAATCAATACCAAAATGATGATAGAAATTTTTGTCTTCTATAGAGATAGTAGCCTCTTTGACAAAGTCAGGAATATCTTTAAAGGCTACCGGAGTATGTTGATAGTTTGAATAAACCTCATAAAGAAGCTTGCCATTACGGTCCAGTATTTGAGTACTAACCGGGGCAGGGTTTTTGGTCAGTTTTGCAGGATTGGGGACATCTTTAAAAGTGAAATAGATGGCAATAATAAAAAGTATCACCAATAAACCGATACCAATTAGAACGGCTCGCTTTTTATTTGATCCCAGGCAGGACTTGATATTTTTCTCGATGGTTTTGAGGACTTGTTTCCGTGTGGAGGCCATAGCTGTTAACATTATACCTTTATGAAGCTTTTTTGCTTTATGATACGATTAATTTGTGAAGAGATTATGGCTATATTATGTTTATTTATTGTTAGTTTGGGGGAGTTTTAGATATTTTATTAGATTGCCGGATGCGATAGAAGAGTTATGGTTCAAACCATTATTGTGGTTGCTTCCGTTGTTTTGGTGGAATTTGGCACTGAAGAAAAAAGTAGAGATGTTCGAGAATCAGTGGTTGGAAACGGTTTTGTGGGGTTTGGGCCTAGCCATCATATATTGGTTACTAGTAAGAAGGTTAAATTTTGGTCTTCCGAATATTGATTTGAACGTAGCCGGAATATCCGTGGCAACGGCGATCGTCGAAGAAATGACCTTTAGCGGTTTTATCACAGGTTATTTGGACAGATATTACAAAGGCAGTATTTTTAATCCGATGTTAACCGGAGCGTTGGCTGCGGTAATCAGACTACCTATCGTCATCTTTGTATACAAACTTGACCCATTGACGATCCTGGGCATTTTATTGTTAGTGGCCTCATCAACAATGATGAATGCATGGGTGAGACAGAGAACCGGAAACGTAACCGGGTCGATCATTGCCAGGGTAGGGTTGAACTTGGCTCTCTTGAGTTAGATAAATTGTTTTCCTTTATTGAAGAAGATTTTGCGGAGATAAGGTTCAGTGATACTGTTTGATGTTTTAAGCTGTAGTTGCATTACCACCTGTAGCGTTTCATGATGGATAACGACACTAAATATCGATAAAAAATGATTTGTCCATATTGCGCGAATACCGATACACAAGTTTTAGAAAGCCGGGCGTTGCCGGAAGCCGACGGGATCAGGCGAAGAAGAGAGTGTAAACGTTGTGGAAAAAGATTTACGACTCATGAAAAGGTCGTAAATTTAGACTTGAAAGTCATGAAAAAGGACGGAAGATTAGAGGATTACGACAGAGATAAATTAATTAAAGGGGTGAAGAAAGCGTGTTACAAAAGGGATGTCCAGGAAGAGGCAATAGAGTTGCTGGTTGATGAAATAGAGATGAAGCTGCTTAAAAGAAAAACAATAAGGATCAGATCCAGTGAAATAGGGAAAATGGTGCTTAACAGACTTAGGAAACTCGATGAATTGGCGTATATGAGGTTTGCCAGTGTTTATATGGATTTTTCAAATGCAAATGATTTTAGGCAGTTCATTGGCTGCCCGACGAAATTAACAATTAATAAATAAAGAAAATGTCAATATCAAATACTATTTATCAAAACATGAAAAAAGATTCTACAGAACAACAAACAGAAACATATAGCGAAATAATTGAATCTATACAAAATAAGTTAGGTCCCCGGCCTAAATTACCAAAAGACTTGCCGACCGGCGATTGGTCGGAACAAGCCGTAAGAGTATTAAAAGAAAGATATTTGGACAAAGATTCAGAGGGGGTGGTAATCGAAACACCCGATGAGTTGATTTGGAGGGTAGCTTATTCGATCGCCAGCGCCGAAGTAAGATGGGGTGCGGATAAAGAGGATGTGTTGGAGAAAGCCAGAGGGTTTTACAAGTTGATGAATTCAAAAAAGTTCTTGCCGAACTCTCCAACTTTAATGAATGCCGGGAAAGAGAATGGACTTCAGTATTCAGCTTGTTTCGTACTACCGGTCGAAGATTCTTTGGAAGGAATTTTTGACGCTCTTAAATATCAGGCAATTATTCACCAATCGGGAGGAGGAACGGGATTCTCTTTCAGCAGATTAAGACAAAGAGGTGCAATGGTAAAAAGAAGTAGAGGAGTGGCGAGCGGGCCGGTTAGTTTTATGAAGGTCTTTAATGAAGCGACTCAACAAATAAAACAAGGTGGAACCAGAAGAGGTGCAAATATGGGAATATTAAGAGTCGACCATCCGGATATTAGAGAGTTCATCACTTGCAAACTGGACGGAGGGATAACGAATTTCAACATTTCCGTAGCCGCCACCGATAAGTTTATGAGCGCTTTGGCCAATGATGAGAAGTACGATATTGTTGAGCCACATACGAATAAGGTTTTGAAACAAGAGTCGGCCAGGGAGATCTTTGACTTGATTTGTGAGTGCGCTTGGAAGTCCGGAGATCCGGGAATGATATTCATAGATAAAGTTAATCAAGGTCCGGCCAATCCGGTGCCAACTTTGGGGCCAGTGGAGAGTACTAACCCTTGTGGTGAACAACCACTGTATCCTTTTGATGCATGTAATTTAGGTAGTATCTTTTTGAATTATTTTGTCAAAAAAGTTGACGATAAGTTCGAGATGGATTGGGAAGAACTGAAGGAAGTATCCAGAATGTCGGTCAGATTTTTAGATGATGTAATTGAAGTCAACCCTTATCCTCTCCAACAGATTTGGGACACGGTCAGATCGATCAGACGTATTGGTCTTGGTATAGGAGGTTGGGCTGATGCGTTGTATCTTTTGGGGATACCTTACAACTCAGACGAGGCGCTTCATTTGGCCAAAAGAATCATGAAAACTATTAATGAAGCTGCTCATGATGCGAGTGAGGATTTGGCGACGGAGAGAGGAGCCTTTCCTCTTTGGGAAGAAAGCATCTATAAAGATGGTAAAAAAATAAGAAATTCCGCCATAACGACGATAGCGCCCACCGGAACTATTGGAATATTGGCCGATACCAGCGGTGGATGTGAGCCGGTGTTTGCTCTTGCTTATAAACATATGGTGAAAGATGAGTCCTTACACAGAGAACTTTACTTCACCGATCCGGCTTTCAAGGAAGTCGCCAAGAGAGAAGGTTTTTGGAATGAAGAATTAGAAAAAAGAGTCGCGGAATCCGGAAACACACATGGATTGAACATTGTTCCCGAGAAATGGCAAAAAGTATTTGTCACCAGTCATGAAATAACTCCGGAATGGCATGTGAAGATGCAAGCGGCGTGGCAGGAATATACGGACAACGCGGTGAGTAAAACAATCAACTTGTTACACGAAGCGACGGTCGATGATGTGGCCGAGGCGTATTTGTTAAGTTATAACTTGGGGTGTAAAGGAATAACTATATATAGAGATGGAAGCAAAGACTGGCAAGTGTTGAATGTTGGTACTAAGAAAGACGAAACTCCCGAGGCCGAGAAAATGATTTCCGAAGAGACGGTCGCCGATCTAAGAGTTAGACCACACAAATTGCAGGGAAATACATACAAAATTCAAACTCCGGTGGGGTCGGCATTCATAGCGATAAACGCCGACGAAATGGGGAATCCCTTCGAAGTATTTATTAATGTAGGAAAAGCGGGTTCTCACGTTACGGCAGATGCTGAAGCTATCGGCAGATTGATCTCACTGAGTTTAAGGGTTCCCTCGAAATTTCCTCCAAAAGCAGTGGCGGAGGCAATTGTTGAACAGCTAGCGGGCATAGGAGGTGCCGACTCGGTAGGTTTTGGTAGTAATAAAGTAAGGAGTTTGGCTGATGGTGTAGCGAAGGTTTTAAGAGACTATCTGGTCGGGAACGGAAGTTCCGAATCGGTATCTGCTATTAACGAAAAAATTGAGTTCGTGGGACAACAGCAGGCTTTACCTTTGACAGCGAAAAAGGGAGACTTATGCCCTGAATGCGGACAGGCAACTTTGGTGTTAGAAGAGGGTTGTGCCAAGTGCTATTCTTGTGGAGCCAGTAAATGTTAGTAAGGAAAAGTACATCAAAGTCCGGCAAATTGCCGGACTTTGATTGCTTTTGATATAGTTATTAAGACTATTTGACAATGTTGTTATTTGGTTGTTTAATTATTTTAGGTAATCTTGTTTACTATCAGTCTATTGTTGACAGTGCTAAGGTAAAGTTCGGCTTTCTTTTTCCCAACATATCGGTTTATTTCCTTTATTTACCCAGTGGACGTCGTCACTGTTATTGCGGTTACCGGTAAACATTGGTAAAACCTTATAGAAATGGCTATATTAATGTCAATAATTTATCAAAGTGCCAATAAGAGTGATATATTTTGATAGATTTACGAAACAGTTGGATTTATGAAAAGTGAAAAAGGATTAATTTATATTTTTACAGGAGACGGTAAAGGGAAGACATCAGCAGCGTTGGGCGTGTCATTAAGAATGCTCTTATTAGGCAAAAGAGTGGAATGGATCTCATGGTATAAATCAAAGGACTGGCAGATATCAGAAAAGTTACTGGATGGTAAGTATAAAGGCAAAATTAAAATGCATTGGATCGGAAAAGGCTTTTACATAAAGAAAGGAAAAGAAGTGACAACAGGTAGTAAAAAGATAAAAGTGGCGGATGTTGGACAAAGCAAGGTAATTGATGACAATTCTTTTGAAAATCATTCCGAAGCGGCTAAAAAAGGATTATCCTTGACCGAAAAAATGTTAAAACGAAACGTAAGAAGACCGGACCTATTGGTAATGGATGAGCTGATCAACGCGGTAAACGATAATTTGGTTAAGTTGGATGACGTTTTGTCGATCATAAAGAAGAGAGGTCAAACTAATTTGATTTTGACGGGACGGGGATGTCCGGAGGAGTTGATCACATCAGCCGATTTAGTATCCGAGATAAAGAAGATCAAGCATCCTTTTGACGTAGGAAAATTAGCAGTACGCGGATTGGACTAT
>DASVZW010000071.1:0-1795 GCA_036391475.1 Patescibacteria group bacterium
AGTTTTTCATAAAAGGTTATTTATTTGCTTCACAAAATTGCTAAACGAATATTTGCCGGCTCTCTTGACTGCCGACTTGGAAAAACTTTCGGCGAGTTCATTGTCGTGGATGATCTTTTTGGTTTGGTCGACAAGATTCGGAATATCTTCAAATAATAGTCCGTTGCCTTTAGAAACAATTTCTTTTTGGCCGCCTTTGGCTATGACGATAGGAACACAACCTGCCGACATGGCTTCCACGGTAGTCATACCAAAGTGTTCGACTTTTTCCGGCTCTCTTTCATCATCTATACCATATCCGGCCGCATGCCAAAATATTTTGGCATGGCTATAGAGTTGTTTTAATTTATTAAAGTCGGGGTTGATGATAATCTCAACGGGTAGCCCTTGAGCTAATTTTACCAGTGGGGTTACCACCGATTTACTCCCCTTGAGACCTCCGGTAACGATCAATTTATAGCCTTTGGCCGAAGGTAATAACTCTCGAAATGCCCGGATTAGAACGTCCTGTCTCTTTGAGTGGGAGGGTGAGTCGAATCTGGATACGGATAGAATAATTTTCTCTTTTTTACCCGGCTTGAATTGTTCAATATCGATTGGCGGATACAACACAGTCCCTTTATCTTTGGGAAGCGATCGTTCAATGATCTTCCTGGTGAATTCTGAGTTGTAGATATATTGATGGACCATTGAACTCTTGATCAAGTTTGCCAGAAAATTACCTCCAAGTCTTACAAAAGGCACCTGGAAGTGGACAAGGTTGTTCTTTGAAAATAACAGAGGCAAACTGCCATCGCTTACCCAAAAAACCAAATCGTAGTCGGTGGTTAAATCGTACCTTTCCAGTATCGACGATTTACCGGCACATAGTGAGTAAGCCTTTTTATCAACATTTATTTTTGAAAGATCAAAGCCAAAACGTTTTTCGGCTGACTTTAAATCTTCAGTGTCTTTCCAGGCTAGATCTACTTGGTATCCGTATTTGATCAATCCGAGACAGAACGAAAGTACGTATCTCTCTCCCCCTCCGAGAGTATCGATGTAAGGATCAAAAACTAAAGCCTTTTTCATTTGCCAACTTTATTCCATTCAGTAATTATTTGTTTGTCGATATTCTTATATGTTTCGGAAAGACTTGGTTTCCGCTGAAGTTCCCATAACCTTTCATAAGAAATGAACTTGGAGAACATTTGGTAGATCACCTCAATAGTGCCTTCGGTTCCGTCACGCCAAAGTCCCTGTTTAACAAATCTGTACCAGAATTCGGTAAACATGATTCTAAAAAAACGCCAGCCGGCCATTTTTGGATGGTTGGCGTTTTGCATCATTTCGGCTTCCAATCTGGACCATTTCATGGTGGAAATAACTTTCTCATCAATGTTCTTATGAGAGAGATGAACCATCTGTTGATTTAATTTTCCGATAGTACCATCTATTAATGGTTGTTCGTGAACTCTTCCCTGCCACCTCTTTAGAGAATCTTTTTTAATTAAACGCAGGACTCTAGGATCACCCCAGTGTTCCAGGTGTTTGCCCAGAAAAACTTCGAAACGGCTAATGGTATAAGCCTGATGTTGAGGATTTTCAATGACTTGTTTTATTTCATCCGCTAGTTTTACCGGAATTCTTTCGTCAGAATCCAGGTACAAAAGCCAATCCCCTTTGGCGGCTTCCGCTCCATCATTTCGCCATTTAGCAAAATTATAGCCCGGGCTTTTGACGATTCTGGCACCATGTTTCTTGGAAACCCCAACAGTGTTGTCGGTTGATCCGGTATCGGAGTCTACCACAATTA
>DASVZW010000072.1:0-2230 GCA_036391475.1 Patescibacteria group bacterium
GGTATAAAGGGGCAATTTCGGAATACTACTACACAATTTCAAATCTATTGATATTAATCGGAATGGGCATAATGTTAGCCCGTTTTAAAATGAAATATTTGTTGCTAGCCGGACTGATACTATTCGGATACAGAACTTATATGAGTTTACGGACGATACCGCTAATTAGCTATGAAGACAAACGGGAAATTGTCGAATATTTAAGCAAGCAGCAGAGAGATCCAATTTTCAATGTTTCCTATAATCTGGGAATTGGTTTGGACACCGGTTTTAAATATATTTTTAAATATTACAAAAGAGAGCCACAGAACAGACCGGAAGGACATTTGTATACGGTGGTATTTGTACCGACCGGAGAGAAGGGTGAGTTAGTGTTTCAGGACAGAAGATTAGGATTAGTCAGAAAATAGACCACAAAAAATCCCCCGCCTTACGGCAGAGGATCTTTTAAAATTCATTTTTTTAATTCAGAGTGTGTCGACTTTTTTCAAGCCAAATTATTAGCACCAGAAGAACAAGTTATTGAGTATGCTTTGAAACAACATCTACAAAAGTAGAGAGTTTCAAAGAAAAACCTCAAAGGAGGTGATCCATCCGCACCTTCCAGTACGGATACCTTGTTACGACTTAACCCTCATCGCTGGATTTACCTTGGTCCTACAAAACTGTAAGACTTTAGGTACCCCCAACTTTGCTGATTTGACGGGCAGTGTGTGCAAGAGGCGAGAACGTATTCACCGCACGCTGCTGATGTGCGATTACTACCAATTCCGGGTTCATGCAGGCGAGTTTCAGCCTGCAATCCCAACTGAGGGCCGATTTGGGGATTAGCTCCACCTCGCGGTATTGCAACCCATTGTTTACGGCCCATTGTAGGATGTGTGTAGCCCTGGACATAAGCATCATGATGACTTGACGTCGTCCCCTCCTTCCTCCTAACAAAATAATGCTAGGCAGTCTCATATGACACAGTAACATATGATAGGGGTTGCGCTCGTTACCTCACTTAAGAGAACAACTCACGTCACGAGCTGACGACAGCCATGCAACAGCTGTGTACCACCCTCGAAGGCCTCCTCATCTCTGAGGCATGCAGGTACATGTCAAACCCAGGTAAGGTTCATCGCTTCGTATCGAATTGAACCACATGCTCCACTGGTTGTGCGCCTCCCCGCCAATTCGTTTGAGTTTCGGCCTTGCGGCTATACTCCCCAGGCGGTCTGTTTAACGCGTTAGCTTACATCCCCCCATCTAAAAGATAGAAGAATTAACAGACAATGTTTACGGCTAGGACTACTCAGGTCTCTAATCTGATTTGCTACCCTAGCTTTCGTCTCTGAGTGTCAGTAAATACCTAGTTACCCGCCTTCGCGCTTGGTGTTCTTTTCAGTATCCACGGATTTTACCCCTACACTGAAAATTCCAGTAACTCCGATACCACTCTAGTCTTTCAGTATCCTGCCCCTTCCCTCGGTTGAGCCGGGGTCTTTGAAACAAGACTTGAAAAACCACCTACAGACTCTTTACGCCCAGTAAAACCGGGTAACGCTTGGAACCTACGTATTACCGCGACTGCTGGCACGTAGTTAGTAGTTCCTTATTCAAATAATCTTCATGATTAAATAAAAGTGGTTTACGACCCGAAGGCCTTCATCCCACACGCGTTGTCGCTGCGTCAGGCTTTCGCCCATTGCGCAAAATTCCTAACTGCTGCCACCCGTAGGTGTATGGACCGTGTCTCAGTTCCATTGTGACGGACTCTCCGCTAAGAGCCGTTAACCGTCATAGCCTTGGTGAGCCATTACCTCACCAACTAGCTGGTAGTAGATACGCCGCTTTCGAAGTGACTTGCGTCTTTACTCTTGCGAGACTATGGACTATTACCCTACCTTTCGGTAGGCTATGGTCCGCTTCGAAGTACGTTCGTATCTTATACTCACCCGTTCGCCACTGAGTTTACTATCTACGCAAAATCCCCTTTTTAAAAGGAACTTTGTGTAGACAATAAACCCCGTACGACTTGCATGTCTTAGGCACAACGCCAGCGTTTACCCTGAGCCACGATCAAACTCTTAGTACAAAAAACTCCGATGGTCAAACCGGAGTGGTTGATTTAGAATCAACCGAAAAAATTTTTTAGAAAATGTTCTTCCGGTACTAATAACCGTGGCTTGAAAAAAAATTGAAGAAACGCACTCTGAATTTTAAAGTACTTTCCGAAGATTATCTT
>DASVZW010000073.1:0-11458 GCA_036391475.1 Patescibacteria group bacterium
CGTTATAAAACCACATCAACATATTGACCAGGGCATAAAATGAAATACCCAAGTACCAAAGGATCACCACCGACAAATGAACATTGTCCGTCAAATTTGAGAAAAATGGAAACTCACCCCAAAAAAATGGTACGAAGAACAACACACATATCAGGGCAATCCAACCTATGTTAGTAATAAAATGTCTCCTACCCAACAAAATTATTGATTCATTGTCATCCAGGGATTCAAAGCTAACATTCTCCGGACTTACCATCAATGACCCCCACTGGCTCCGAAAACGGCCACTGTTCGTCAATTTATCCAATTCAGGAAAACTAAATTTTTTCTTCTGTGAATCAAAAATTTCCGGCATAGCTAATTGTACCAAAATCAAAGCTCATTATTTCTTTTCTATGTTAAAAAGACCACTCTTTAATGATATCCTTCCTGGCGCCCTCAAATTGAATACTTTCTTAAAATCTGCGCCACTTATGTCCACTCCTCCTCTATTTGTTTCAAAGTGTACGTTAGCTGTGTAGCCTCCATCGGAGTAAGACACGGATACCCCGGAAACCCTTTCATATCCACCACCCATACCGTTAGCCTTATTTCGTAAGTCTGAAATGGAGTATGGATTTCCACCCCAGCAGCCACCCAAAGGCGACACTCTATCATCGCTCCCATTCCTTAGTACTACCCATGCGTTTAAAATATCGGCCATTTCCTCGGCGGTTAGCCATGGGTGATCTCTTCCACAACTATCTCCACTACTCCCTTTATACCAACCTTTATAGAACCAAGGACTCCCTGCCACCTTTTCGTACGCTTGAGAAGTCCAACCGGATCTACCATTCGGAGTATCCCAAAATCCTGGTGTTGTATATCCGCTGTAAGAATCGGTATAGGATTCCTGATATCCTCCCGAAGTCGAAGCGAACCATGATTTAAAAGGTTTACCGTTATTCCATAAGACCCAGCCCCTGGTGGCATTTACTGCTTCCTCCCATTTCCCGCCCTTATCGGAATTTTTATAAACTTGACAGTCTTGTGTTGTACAAATTGCCCCACCGTTTCCCTGATCTGTCCAAGCCAGAGCATAACTTCTTGCCGCCACCGCCTGGGCTTTCAGGGCCTCAAATCCACCATTATCTCCCCATGAATTTGGTACTTCATAAATCCTCTTAACATAAGTTTCAATATCCATTCTTCCATAACCCTGGACGCTGATTTGTTTTCCGGCATCATAATCTTTTTTTATCTCTATTCCTCCGTAGTATGCATGCAAAATATCCTCTGCGTTTTGTCCTGATTTGGCTCTCCCATATGCTCCGTATTGACTCATACCTTTAAAATGTGGTGCTCCGAAAGAGAAGGCCGCAAAGGCCGGAGAAAAACCAGGGTTAAAGTCCGGACTGGCATTGGGATCATCTGCCAAAGGCACATCACCTACAGTAGTTGAGAAAGTTCCCTGCTTTTCCGCTAAGATCGCTTGTTGACGGGCCGACAAAGCTGCTATCTGATTTGTTAGATCCGACTGATATGCTTTAGCTTTTTTAACCTCACCCTGAAAAAACGTGTTTTGTTTATCCAGATCTGCTTGTAATTTGTCCAATTGATTTTTCTGTTGCTCCAAGTTCTTTTTATCAGTTTCCAACTGTCCGATCTCTCCCACTAGATTGATGATTATTTGCCTATCTTGATTATTGCTTTCTTCCCTATAAGTCAGTTCCCTTCTCATTTCACCAAGCTTGTCATACATCAACAAACTCACCCACAACGGCTCTGCCCTTAATCTTTTATAAAGGTCCACCGTCTTCGCACTCAAAATCACGTATGACGCCGACACTTTTCCTTCTCTGACTTTTATGTCTTCCTCCGCTTGTTTCTCTTTAAGTACAGCCACATTGATCTGTTTTTGTATTGAAGCTATCCGGGCACTTAGTTGTTGAATTTGATCTTCCAAGGGTTTGGTCGCTGCCACACTCATTTGCAGCGACTTGTTGAGCTCACCAATTTGAGTACTTAGACAGTTGTAAAGGTCATCCCCATTCTTCCCATCACAGTTAGTATCTGCCTTCACATAAAAAATCCCGCCTAATAAAGCTATTATTAACACCAGTAAAATCAATATCCGGCTAATTTTCACTACTAATAGTTTACCCCATCAAGATTCCGAAAAGCCGTAACATGGTAAAATTAGTTGTTCATGACTTCGATGATCGCTGGCCTGCTACTACCACTGTCCCTATTTATTCTTGTGGTCAAATCCGCATTTGCTTTGGGACCCGTTGGTGCCTGTGGCGACCAGGGTATCGAAACGGCTATTGGTTGCATTTCCACTAATTTTAGTTCGGGAGGCTTTCTTCAAACCATCCTTGGTGTTTCCGTCGGTTTGGGCGGAGGTATTGCTCTTTTGCTTATGCTCTATGGCACTTTTATTGTTATGACTTCTGCCGGTATTCCCGACAAACTTAACCAGGGCAAAGAAATTATCACTTCAGCTGCTACCGGCCTCGTTTTTATTATCCTATCCATTGTATTAATGAACCTAATTGGTGTTAGTATCCTTGGATTACCGGGTTTATAAAAATATATATGTATATAACCTTTTCTCTCGTTAAACCAGCCTACGCAGGCTTAATGGACATCATCAACAAAGGTCAACCGGCCGGTTACAACATTCCCACCAGTGCCAATATTTCTGACATTATTTCCGGAGGTGGAAAATTCAATTTGATTACTCTAGTCTTTGTTTTGGTCGGCTTTTTCTTCCTTTTCAATATTATTGGAGCCGGTTATGACTATGTTATGTCATCGGGAGATCCTAAAAAAATCGCTACTGCCACTTCTCGGCTTCTGAACGGTTTTATGGGACTGGGCTTGGCCTTTTTTGCTTTCTTGATCGTCAACCTTATCACCAATGTGATAGGTCTTGGAAGCCTACTTTAGTATAATCTCAAACCATGACACCCCCTCTACAACATGTCGCGATCATAATGGATGGAAATCGTCGTTGGGCCAAAGCTCGAGGTCTTGATCCGGTTCAGGGACATGAGTATGCGGCCAAAAACGCTGTCGAACCAATCATTGAAAAATGTGCCGATTTAGGTATTCCCTATGTTACTTTTTGGGCATTTTCTACCGAAAATTGGAAACGGGATGAACACGAACTTTCCAAGCTTTTCGAGGTTTTTCGTTTCGCTTTAGGCTCATTAGCCTTACGCTTCATTAAAAAAGGTGCGAAGCTGAGAATTTTAGGCGACATTAACAAATTTCCCAAAGACATTGCTCAGAAAACCCTAGAGATGATGAATAAATCATCTAAAAACCACAAGATCACTGTCACTTTTGCTTTAAATTATGGAGGCCGGGATGAGATTATTCGGGCCGTTAAAAAGATCATCAATGACAAAATTCCTGCCGAAAAAGTCAACGAAGATCTCTTCTCTTCTTACTTGGATACTGCCGGAATTCCCGATCCCGATCTAATAATCCGTACCGGTGGTGAACAAAGAACTTCAGGTTATTTACCTTGGCAATCGGTTTATGCCGAGCTCTACTTCACTCCCACTCTTTTCCCCGACTTCACTCCTGAGGAACTTCAGAACGCCCTCGATAACTTCGCCAGCCGCGACCGGAGATTCGGGGGAGACACCTCCAAAAACACTAAATAATATTTTTCCTATTGCCTCTTCGTTAAATCCTTTTTGGGACAATCTTTTCTCGACTTCTTCCAATCCACCTGATAATGATATTTCTCCTCCGGGATATCGTAAAACTTCCGGATTTCCGTTTTTGTCGGAAATGGCTTCGGTTTTAAAACCTATTCTTGAAGGAGATAATCTCCAATGACGTGGTACTTCCATGCTTAATATCCTAGAAAGAAAACTCTTCCAAACCCTCTCAACTTCTATACCTCACGCTCCACTAAATACCTGGCAATACCCTCCAAATAGTCTATAGCTTTATCATTTAGATTCTTACTTCTTAATTCATTGGCAAAGCCCGCTGCTTTTTCCGCCAGTTCAACAGCAGTTTTGACCGAATATTCGTATGATCCTGTTTCTTTGATCACTCTCTTTGCTTCCGATATCTCATATTCGGTTGCTCCTTTATTTCCCCAAACCTTTTTAATTATTTCTTTTTGCTGATCATTTCCCATTTCTAAAGCCTTTCCGACCAACAAAGTTACTTTTCCTTGTAGCAGATCGGAATCGGCCGATTTTCCGGTTTTTCCCTCCTCACCAAAAATTCCCAAAATATCATCTTGTAACTGAAACGCCACCCCACCCGCCATTGAATATTCATGAAGGATATTTAGCACCTCTTTATCGCACTTTCCCAGAATTGCGCCGATGAACAAAGGATTTTCATATGTATAAATTGCTGTTTTTGCTTTATGTAATGCCATCACTCTATCCTCGGACATTTCTCCGATCTTTGGCAAACTTACATCATAGGCTTGACCAAAAGCTGTATTGGTAATTCCTCTTAAGAGCTGACTCATTGCCGGTTTGACCACCTCCGCTTCAAAACCACTTTCCAAAAGTTTCTCATAACCCAAACACAATACTGCATCTCCTACATTTACCGCCATAGCATCTCCATAATGTTCGTCGCCTCCGCCAAAATAAACATGAGTTGTTGGTCTCCCTCTTCTCAATTTATCTTGATCCATGAAATCATCGTGCATCAATAAAGCCGTATGCACTAATTCCACCGACTCCGCTGCATTCCAAATTTTTTCCTCCTCACTTTTGTTGAGTAGATAAGCATAGTAAACGAATGAAGCTCTTATTCTCTTACCGGTTCTTAGATTATGTTCTTTAGCGTGATCTAAAATTTTTCTGACCAATTGTCTTTGCTCCTCATTAAAACCAAAATTTTTTTCGATTTCCCCATCCCAATAGTTGGACAATCTTTTATCTATTCGTGTAACGAACTCAATTAATGTATCTCTGGCTTTAATTCCCAGCTGGTCTTTTACCATGCACACATTTTACTGTAAAATAGAATTAAATGGTTCAATCAGTCTACGCGGCCACCACCAATCTTGAGACTATCTATCAGCCGGCTCAGGCGCTTGGCGGGCAATCCGCTACTATCGGCGGGTTCATTTCTCCTATCCTTAACGACGTTTTGATCGTCTGCGGTCTCTTAGCTTTTTTTACAATTATCTTTTCCGGTTTTCAATATATCACCGCTGCTGGCGATAAAAATAAGACGGCTCAGGCACAGAACATGCTAAACTATGCCATAATAGGCTTAGTAGTGATAGTCGCCGCTTATGTCATTACAAACCTGGTTGGAACCCTACTCGGTTTCAACTTCCTTAAACAAACAGTTTAAATATGAGTAATGTATTAAATTTGATCGTTCCCAAAGTATTTGCTTCAGATTTTGTTGGAAATATTAATCTACCTGCCGGCATTCCCACACAAGTACCTCAGGTCGGTTCATTTATTAGCACTATTGTCCGTTTTATTATCATCGTCGCCGGTCTTTTTACCCTTTGGCAATTTCTCTCGGGAGGTCTTGGAATGATTACCGGTGGAAGTGATAAAGGCAAGGTCGCTGAAGCTCAAAACAAGATCACTATGGCCATTACCGGCTTGGCTATTATCGCTGCCAGTTTTCTGATCATCGGCATCGTCAGTCAGCTTCTCTTTGGTAGTTTTACAGCCATCTTAATACCGCAATTACAATCAGTTACTCCTTAAAATGATAAATCTAATCAAACCCGCTTACGCTGCGGCCATAGATGTTGGTAAGATCGAAGGTCTTGGTCCTTTCCAAACTGCCCTAGATGCTTCCGGTGTCAAAACCCAAACCGGAGTTTTTATTAGCGCTCTAGTCGGTACGCTCACAGTAGTCGGAGGTTTGGCTTTTGTTATCTATTTCTTCTTAGGTGCCCTCAAGTGGATCACTGCCGGTGGTGATAAAGCCAAAGTCCAAGATGCTCAGTCATCAATGGTCAATGGTGTTATTGGTTTAGTGGCCATTACCGCCGCTTATTTCATTGTCGGTATTGTTGGTGGAGTTCTCGGACTTGATATCTTAAATCCAATGAAAATTTTATTTCCTTAAATAATAAAAATGATTACACAAGTACTGGCTTCAGAGATCACCAACCCCGCGCTTCCTACCGAGATCGCCTCAAAAGCTCCTGGCGCCGGTTTGGCTTTTTATTTGGCTTCCTTATGGCGTGCTGTAGTTACCGTTGGAGGCTTACTTTTTCTCCTTTATCTGGTTTGGGGTGGTATTGAATGGATGACTGCTGCCGGAGACAAAGCCAAAGTCGAAAATGCTCAGCACAAGATTACTAATTCTGTTCTAGGCTTAGCTGTTTTGGTCGGATCTTATGCTCTAACCCTTTTTATTCAGGGGGTCTTCAAGATCAACCTTTTACAGCCCGTATTCCAAAGCAACATAACTCCTTAATATGATCAATTTAATTCCTACTGTACACGCTGCTGCCGGAGAACTGGTTGACATTCAAACCCCAGCCACTGCCGGTAACTTCTTTGGCTTTACTTGTATCGCCAATTTAATTTCCAACGTTGTCAGTGTAGCTTTTATTCTTTCGGCTATCATGTTTTTTGTTTTCCTAGTCATGGGTGGCGTTGAGTGGATCAGTTCCGGTGGGGATAAAGCCAAAGTCGAAAGTGCCCAAAAAAGGATCAGTAGTGCATTGGTTGGTTTAGTAATTGTTGCTGCCAGTTGGGCCATCTATACCCTGGTACTTCAGTTCTTAGGTATAGATCTGTCAAAGATTTGTAGTGAAAACCCGATTGGCTGATGCTTAGTTGACAAGCTAGCCGTAAACGATAATAATAAACAATAGAATATAAATTATTAAAATTTATTTAAAATAAAATGTCCTTGATTCCGCAGGTTTTAGCTGACAGTACTGGCACCATCGGTATTCCTCAACCATCGGGAATGCAAATCACCGATCTTGGTCGTCTTCTTTCCAGTGTTATTTCTTTGGCTTTCATTTTAGCCGGCATTATGACTTTTGCTTTCCTAGTCTGGGGTGGTATTGATTGGTTGTCATCCGGTGGAGACAAAACCAAAACCGAAAATGCCCGTAACCGTATCACCGCCGCTTTGGTTGGTTTAGCCATTGTCGCCGCTTCATACGCTATCATGAGACTTATCTCCTACTTCTTTGGAGTTAATATCCTTGACACCGGCACCACCATTCCTAAACCTTACTAACTGTAACTAAAATTAGTAAATTAAAAAACCCGCTTCACGCGGGTTTTTGTTTGTTAGCTTTTATTAAGATATAATTTGCTTATGCTTTTTCAAATAGTTAAACCTGTTTGCGCCGCCGTATTTACGGGTGAATGTGTAGCTGATACTGACGTCGTCACTATCCGTGGCATTACTTGCCTGATATCCAGTTTGATCGGCCAAATTCCTAAGGTTCTTGCTTTTGTTGCCGTTGGTATGATTATTTATTCCGGTGTCCGTCTAATTGGTGCTGGTGCTGATCCTAAAGCCTATGCCGCAGCTTGGTCTACCTTTGTTTATGCCGTCATAGGTTTGATCCTCCTCGCTGTTGTTTGGCTAATTCTCATCGCCATTCAAAACTTTACAGGTGCCCCGGTAACTCAGTTTGGCATACCCAACTAACAAGCTATAATTACTTTGTGAGGAAATTCCTATTATTTTCCCTGATTTTTATATTTGTTTTTAGCTATTACAAGGTTGATAGTGTCCATGCCTTAGCTTACCCCATTGCCACCCCCACGCCACTTCCACCTTACCCTACTATCACTGAAACTCAAAAAAACTGTGATCAAATCAACAAAGACACTGTCTATCCTCCCAACGGAGAATGCAACCCGGAAGTAACCAAGGTTGAAACAGCTATCGATAAATACCCATTGACCTGTGTTCTCCCACCCGAAGTTATCTACAAAGAAACAGTAACCGGTACAACGCCACCTGCCACTGTTGATGTCATTGTTACCGACAATGTTGCCGAGGCCCAATTAGGCGGCTATGGTCCAAGTCTGTCCGTCCTTTCGGCTTCTACCAATATGGATGATATTGCCAAACAATATTTGTTTAATGGTCTCTTCGATAAACCTTTCTACAAAACCAACAACACTCCTCGTGAAGCCTATCGTACTTACTGGCGGTATTTGAACTCTTTTGATCAAGCAAACATCAAGGCAGATTATTTAAGTAGAGCCGGTAAATCCATCAAGAATGTTTATTGGAATTATGTCGATCTAGGCGGTAATGTTCATGAAACTAACGCTAAAGAACTTAAAGGTGAATTGCCCGGCTGTCTAAAATCCAATCCCGTTTGTGATACCTATTACGACGAATACCTAAAACTCAATGAAAATACCAGGAATAAATATGACACTCTCCTTCCTTATAACTTTGATGACCAAAGAGGTTTTTTGGTATTGAACAGTCAAATATCCAGAGAAAATATATCCTACTTAAACGCTATCTATAATGCCGCCACCGGTAACAATGGTCTCTTTAATTTCTACACCCCATCGGCTTTTATTAAACCTGCCGAAACTTTCTCCATCACCACCAACGAAACTTCGTTGGATAGTAAAGTCCTAGCCAAAGGAACTATTAGCTCATGCTCTCCTCCACCTAAGACCAGCAGTCTGGCCGCCCCCAAAACCTATCCAAACATTACTGCCTTGGTTCAAACCGTCAGAATCCACTTAGACTCAAAACTTATTAATACCACTCCGGGTTATTGTTCTGGTGGAACTTACTGTGATTCCTACTATGAATCATCATCATGTTCTGCCGCCGGCTGTAGTTGGACGGATGATGTGAACACTTGGGAACTTTCCGGTAAGGCAGTTGGAAAACCCATCGGAGTTTTGAATAATCCTGTTGTCGACGCCATCACTCACATTGTTAATGGTGATAAGGATAAAGAAATTCCTTCCTTCTTCAAGATGATGTTGCCTGATTTTGCCAAAATTCCGGATAAAGTCGATATCGCCGCGCCCAGTGTGACCACTTCTACCAATAATCCAAATGCGGTCGTTTTAGGAGCGTCAACGATCAACAGAGTTGATAACCAAGCCCAAGACTCAATGGTCGTTCTTCAAAACTGTTGGTTAATTCCCGCCGACCAACAAAAGTCTTCCAAATGTCCCAAAAAAATTGCCCCTACATGTAATGCCAATAAACCGCTCGATAATCCGGCCGGTTGTAGTATGTGCAGCACTTTTTTGGATTCCAGAATTCCCCCCGAGTTAAAGACCCTTATCGAAGCTGCGGCCTCCAAATATAGTGTTCCTCCTTCACTTATCTTGGCCCAGATGTTTGCCGAAGGCGGTTTTGAAAGCCGCTGTACTAATGGTGGTTATACTGCAAGCGATATCACCGACTGTAAGATCTCCGCTTGTGGCAAATGTAATGTCTATAACGGTGAAGACGGCGGACCTTTTGGCTGGATGAGTATTTATTTCAAGCCCTTAATGAAACAAGTCAACAAAGACTTCGGCCTTCCCGACTCCAATGGAGATATGTGTAATATGTGGGACTCGGCCATGGCCTCTACTAAGGAATTAAGTACCGGTGCCAACGGTGGTTACTTTGCCGCAGCTCTGGCCTCTTATGAAGCTGCTGTCAACGGCCACACCGGCGATGACCCAAATTCCTGTATGGGCGTTCCTTACAACAACGGAGGCAAGACAGGCAATTCCTGTGATAAGAGTTCCTGGACCAAGAGTGATGTCATGTCCGCTATCCGTGCCGAACAAGGTTTCTGTGGAGAAAATATCGACGAAAACACCAAAGGTGGTTTACCCTTTACCCAATTACAAATGCTTGATCATATATACAATTTCCTGGCTATCTATAATTGTGATCAAGATCTACATGACGCCAGCGGTGCCACCGCCGATCAATTAAAGGCCTGGATTCAAGAAGAGATCAGCAAAATTCCTTGATAATTAATTGATAGAAATGTATTTTTTGGTTTTATATTCTCTTGGTAACCATGTATAATTTTATTCATATGCGACGTGGCTTTTTCATTCCTATCGTCATCTTATTTATCACTATTTTTTCTCTTATAGTAGTTCCTCAAGTCGCAGCCTTTGATATCCCTGGCCTACCAAATACTGATAAATTTGACCAAGGATCCCAAATGGACAAGGATTTGCAGGAGTTTTGTGACCGTCGTTCCGGAGACCAAATGAACTTGGAAACCTGGTACTCGGGTAAATGCAAAGACAAATCCGGGAATATTTTGGATTCATACTCAGGTGAAGGTGTTGGTTTTTCCAGTATCGTCATCCTGGATCTTGCCGAAAAGATCAGCGGTAAAAAAGACAAGAATCAAACCTTCTTAAAAACCATTCAAGACTTGTCTAGCTTTATCCAGAAAGGCATTAGCGAAGGTAAAAATCCCAATGAAATCAAATTGGCTTTACAACAAAAAACTACCGAAGCTTTTTTAAACAATGATAATGGTATTTTTGGTGGAATTTCCAAAACACTTGCCTTTTTAATCACCAATCCTCCTGCCAGCACTCGCTCATACATTGCCTATGTCAGTCAAAATCTCAAGGATCATCACATTATCCCCTCCGCTTATGCCGCTAATCCCCAAGGCATAGGTTACGCTACTTTTGCTGTATTCCTGCCACTTTGGAAAGCCACCCGGAACATTTCCTATATATTATTTACAATGGTATTTATTCTTTATGGATTCATGATGATGTTCCGTGTCAACATCAATCCCAAAACCGTCATTACTGTCCAATTGGCAATTCCTAAGCTGATATTTACTCTTCTGATCATTACCTTTTCCTACGCAATAGTAGGACTCGTTATGGACTTGATGTACGTTATCTTTTATTTATTCCTAAGTATCTTAGCCAGCCAAAATCTTATTTATAACGGCAACCTATTTGTAACGGCAGCATCAGGACAGTATGGCGGTTTTCTATCCGGCCTAATAAATATGCTAGCAGCCAGCGTAATTGCAGCTCCTATTGGAATTATAAATTTTATTATTGGAGGTCCAAGTGTATTAAGCGGAGTTTTAGGAATTGGTTTAGCCTTCCTTGGAGGAATAGGATTAATACTTGGATTAATTATTATCCTGGCCGTTTTGATTTCTTACGTAAAATTAATTTGGAAACTTATCCAAGCTTTCCTCGAAGTAATTATTTCACTCATCATCGCTCCTTTTAGATTACTGGCAAATGCCTTCCCCGGTTCCGATACTTTTGGTTCTTGGATGAGAAGCATCATCGCCAACATGTCTGTCTTCCCTATCACCATGATGCTTCTCACCGTCTCCTATATGTTGATGGTCCAACCGGCAGTAAATCTGTGTGGAACCTACAATCCTGGTTCTGCACCTCAAAATACCAACGTTTGTGAATGGATTTTCGGTGTCAAAAGTTTAAATCCGGGAGGATACGTTCCTTATATTCCTTTTGTCACACCACCCCTCGGTAACGCT
>DASVZW010000074.1:0-3688 GCA_036391475.1 Patescibacteria group bacterium
TAAAGAAAAGTACCGATATAGAGTAGTAGATATCAAAACCGGAACGACCAAGGTTAAATTTTATTATTATCCGGAACTTTTCGGTTGGGGTCCGGCAATCGGAATTAACGAGACCACCGGGATGGTTCTGTGTATTGATGATTTGATACCGACCAAAAAATATTCGACGGGTAATTTCACTTCAATGGCAGTGGCTTTTATGATGTTGGACTGTGGTGATCTGAAGATCGTAGATCAAATAATGGATAGATTGAGATCGGTTGACGGACTAAAACTTGAGGGTGGTTATGCTATCCATATGGCCCAGGCCGATGAGGAAAAGCCGGTGATGAGATCGGCAGAATGTATTTATGACCGGTTTGAATATATTGAGCCGGTGGTAAGTGCCGGCAGAAACATAATCGCACAGTCGAATTGTCCCATTAATGAGGATTTGAAGTTCATGGCAAGTGCGGCAGTGCCGGAAAAGGGGAAGTGGAATTTTAATGACGTCAGGCTGTATGTGGAGATGCGGGAAAGACGGATTAGGATGTTGAGACAAGCAAAAGAAACAAAGTGGTTGAAGAAAAGTGCTCAGAACTCGGTCGAGGCCGGTCTCAAGCTTTTAGCTTTGCCTGAAGGTGACGTGAATGAATATATAGACGCTAAGGGTAAGATACACAAATATTTCACCGGCCTACCCAGCCGTTGGGTCTTAGCTCATTTTTCCTGTTTTGTCGGAAAAAAGAAACTTTACTACCAAATCGGTAAGTTTTTGCCCAAACCGATCAAAGGAAAAGAATATTCGATAAAGTACCGGGGAGACTACGCTTTTAAAGGGAAGAATGTGAATGCCGTGGCGATCGAAGAGCTGATGGCCTACAAAAAGAGAACCTCGGAAAAGGCTTAAAACCGAAAAGGGGAGAAGAAATTACTTCAATTTAGATACCTCTTTGTGCTCGGTGTGTTCACGGCAAGTACGGCAGTACTTGGAAATAACCAATTTTTCGGGTGTATTGGTCTTATTTCTTTCGGATATGTAGTTGAAATGACCACATTTGGTGCATTTCAAACCTAGATGTTGTCGGGGTCCTTTTTTAGCCATAGTAGCAGATATTTTAGCACAAAAATGTTATTCTTAAAGTAATATGCCTGACCAACTGGAGCAGATCGTTGTTGACTGGAAGTCGATGTTTGAAAAGATGAATATCGGCTTTTCGGTTCAAAAGTTGTTCTGGGATCAGGATGGAAACCCGGTGGACATTGAGTACGAGGACATAAATCCGGCTTTTGAAAAGATCACCGGCATAAAAAGAGAACAAGCCATAGGCCACAGAACGAGTGAGTTGATCCCCGATCTGGAAAAGGAGGTTTACGATTACTACGGACAGGTGGTAAGGACAGGAAACCCGGTAACCTTTGAACAGATGGTCAAAGGTTTGGGGGTAGTGTTCAAAGTCTATGCTTTTAAGACGGGCGAGAATGAATTTGGAACAATTTTTGAGGACATTACTCAGAGCCAACACGAAAAAGAGTTCAGAGAACAAGAGGCGGCGCTATTAAATGCATTTATAAATTCAATGTCGGATTATGTTTTCTACAAAAACAAAGAAGGTGTCTATGTGATCTGCAACCTGGCTTTTGCCAAAGAGTATGTAGGGAAACCGATACAAAGTATCATCGGAAAAAGTGACCAAGAAATATTTGGAGCGTCCGATGTCGATAAGTTGGGTTTTATATTAAGTAAGGACAAAGAAGTATTTGAGTCCGGGGCGACCGTCAAAGCCGATTGGATAACAAAGTTGTCTGATGGGAGGATTGTGACCCTGGAGACGGTCAAGACGCCGTTTAGAGATAAAGACGGGAATCTTTTGGGATTGGTGGGAGTAAGCAGAGACATTACGGATAGGGTAAATTCCGAAAAAGCCATCAATGAACAATTAAGAGAATTACAAGTGATGAATAGATTGATGATAGATAGAGAGCTGAAGATGATCGAGTTAAAAAAAGCTTTGGAAAAGCACCGGAACGAACCAGTAAAGAAACCGGAATGATATGAACAAAAAAAGAGTTCTTTTTCCATTGACGGTCAAACTATCGCTAATTATTTTGGTAATTGTAATAGCGGTTGGTGGAGCGACAACATATTTACTTTCCAGGGATATCAGGACTTTGTTGTTCACTACCGAAAATCAAAAGCTCCAGACTACATTGGTCGAACAGACTCCTGAAGTAAAACTGCTTCTGGATTCCGGCAAGATCTTGGCAAGCCAGATCTCGACAGCCTCAGGAGTGATGAGATATATGTCTAACCCAAAGAGACAGGACCAAGATCCGGTTTTGTTAGCCGAGTTCAATACTTATCCTTTGGCGGAAGAGGTGAGTAATGTTTACCTAATGGACACGACAGGAAGAACGATCCTGACAGTCGACCCTGCTTTTTTGAACATGAACTATAGTTTTAGGAACTATTTCAAGCAGTCGATCACCGGTAATAATGCGGTCGAGTCGGCCATTGGTATCAGTACTAAGGAGTTTGGTATTTACTTTAGTTCACCTATTTACTTCCAAGGAAAGATAATTGGCGTGGCGGTGGTCAAAATCGATCCAACCAGGGTGTTTACTTCGCTGGACGAGAGTTATTTGTCTACTCTTGGTTATCTAATGATGGTGGATAGGAACGGAGTTATAGTTCATAGCAATAAACCCAATACTTTATATAAAAGTTTGGGTCCTTTAAATGAATCGACCTTAAAAAATATTGCTTCGGATAAAACTTATTTGAAGCGAGAGATCCCGTCACTTCAGTATTTAAGAGCACAGCAGCAAGTGGAAAGCGGAACTCAATTTTCAACAGAGACTATCTATGATCAAGCCGATAAAATAAATGAAACCTTAGGTATTTCCAAGGTCGACAATTATCCATTCTATTTGGTAGAAGAAGAAAATTTGGGTATCATCGAAGGCAATATATCGGGGCTGGTAAACCGATTGGTGACACTGTTGGCGGTAATTACGGCAGTTGGTGGAATAATAATGACTTTGACAGTAGCCTGGATGCTTAGACCTCTTAGGAAACTAAGTCACTACGTAGAGAGGGTATCGGAAGGTAGTCTTGAAGAGAAATTGGAAGTAAAAACCGATGATGAAATGGGCCTTTTGGCCGAAGGGGTGGAGACAATGGTGGGTGCTTTGAAAAGCTATAGTGGCAACTTGGAGAAAAAAGTGACCGAGAAGACTTTGGAATTGCAAAATACTTTGGGTTTGGTGGAGACGAAAAACAAGAACCTTGAAGAGGCCAGACTGGCAATGTTAAATGTTTTGGAAGACCTGGATGCGGAGAAGAACAAAATTGCCAATGACCGCAATAGGTTAGAAACGATTTTAACTTCGATAGGTGATGCCGTTTTGGTTGTGGACGCTGAGGGAAAGATCACCATGATGAATAATGTGGCCCAATCAATGTGTGGTTACACCGTTTACGAAGCGCTAGGAAAAAATTATACCGAGATATTCAAGTTGTCTCTTGAAAATAATCCCGAAGCGGTTTTCCCGAGGGCAGTAGATGTAGCAATGTCTACTGGTAAAGTGGCGACCATGCCAAATAATACGGTTTTGACTTCAAAAGACGGCAGACAAATCCCGATCTTGGACAGTGCGGCCCCACTAAAAGATATCGACGGAAAAATATTTGGTTGCGTTGTAGTCA